>NZ_WHJF01000299.1:0-1174 GCF_011682185.1 Massilia genomosp. 1 | reverse complement strand
CCGCTCCCGGAAACGATGTCAAAAGTACAGCACAAGAACGAACCCTAAAAACCCCACTACAACGCTCAAGATCACGACATACTTTGTTCAAAAACACACCCGACAAGTAGTCTGACACAGGGGGTGGGCGGACAATGGTTTTACTGGGCAGTATTGTCCGCGGTATTCGCGGCGCTGACCGCGATTTTCGCCAAGATTGGTATTGCTGGCGTTGATGCGGACTTTGCCACCTTGGTTAGAACTATCTTGATCGCCTTCATATTGACGGCCTTCGTGCTTTACACGGATAAATGGATCAATCCTTCCGCCTTGGCGCCGAAAACCTGGTGGTTCCTCGGACTGTCGGCCTTGACAACCGGTGCGTCGTGGGTCTGTTATTTTCGTGCGCTGCAGCTCGGCGAAGCATCGCAAGTTGCGCCCGTGGACAAGTTTAGCGTGGTACTAGTGGCGCTGTTCGCTGTCGTGTTCCTCGGCGAGCGCCCTTCGCTCGGTGATTGGGGCGGTATTGCTCTGGTGGCGAGCGGCGTCTTGGTTCTCGCGCTGAAACGCTGATCGTCATCATGTTCAGAGGCAGCCGCCGTGCTTATGCTAGTTGCCGGTCGCCGCTTTTTCACCTACTGCGGCCAAAGCGTACGAGGCGATAAAGATATGCCACGATGACCAGAGCTACAAGCGCCTTCGATACTGGATCGACATAGGATGCGACTGCCTCGAAGTTTTCTTGCAGGACATAGCCGGCCCCCGTCAAGGCGCACACCCACAGCAGCGATCCGCCGATCGAATATGCCAGGAAGGGCAACAGCGGAATGCCTGCCACGCCGGCGGGAACGGAAATTAGGGTTCTGACGGCGGGCACCAGCCGCCCGATAATTAGCGCTGGCATGCCATGCCTACTGAAAGTTGACAAGGCTTTGTCGAGTTCCTGCGCAGACACCGTCAACCATCTTCCATGCTTGTCCGCCCATGTACGCAGGCGTTCTTGCCCCAGCCATTTACCGGCAAAATACCATGGTAGGGTGCCGACGACCGACCCAGCTGTGCCGGAAATTACGGCCCAATGCCGTTTTGAGTGGAAGTTGACTTCGGCTACCATATCGGCTACCGCTGTGAATGTCTGCGCCTTGCGGCGCTTGTCGATGTCCGGTCCGGAGCAGGGTCAAGGGCGGGCGGCGCG
>NZ_WHJF01000298.1:0-1195 GCF_011682185.1 Massilia genomosp. 1 | reverse complement strand
AGGGCGATTGCATGAAGGCTGGGACGTCGCGGTGAGCAAAGATTGTAAATATTGCTTGTAAACTCGCCGAGAAAGGCGTTTACTCTTGATATTTGGACGCGAGAATGACACACGGACCGATGTCGCTGATGGAAGCTTTCGATGAGTTGTGTGATCCGCGTGCGCGCGAATGCGCATATCAACTTGACGAGTTACTGCTGGCGGCGATCTGCGCCGTCATCAGTGGCGCGGAGAGTTGGACTGGGGTTGTCGAATGGAGCGAGATGAAGCTCGACTGGTTGCGCCAGCATCGACCATTTGCCAATGGCATAGCCTCACATGACACCTTCGGAAGGGTCTTTTCCCTGCTCGACGCGACCCAGTTTGAGGCCTGCTTCGTACGCTGGATGAGTTCGATATTTCCCTCGCTTGAAGGGCTGCACATCGCCGTCGATGGCAAGTGTGTACGCGGTTCACATGATGGTAAGCAGAGCGCGATTCACCTCGTGTCGGCATGGTGCAGCGATAACGGTTTGACACTGGGCCAGGTTCGGACCGCTGACAAGAGTAACGAGATCACGGCGATACCGGAATTGTTGGCCACGCTCGATATCAAAGGCGCCATCATCACCATCGACGCGATGGGGTGCCAGCACGACATCGCGTCCAAGATCATCGCCGGCGGCGCCGACTATGTGCTGGGAGTGAAGGACAACCAGCCCGGGTTGGCCGAGGCCGTCAAACTGTGGTTCGACGCCGCCGATGAGGGCAAGATGGATCGCCCGTTCTGGGACGATATCCAGACCGAAAAGGATCACGGACGGATCGAAACCCGGCGCTGCCTAGTGACCAACGACGTTGCCTGGCTCGCTCAGCAAAACCAACATTGGGCCGGTCTGCGAAGTCTGATCATGATCGAATCGACCCGCGAAATCATAGGCAGAAATAGTAGCGGCACAGCCAGCGTCGAACGGCGATATTACATCAGCAGCCTCCCGGCCAAGGCGGCGCATCTCGCGCGGACGGTACGGGCACACTGGGGCATCGAAAACTGCATGCACTGGGTGCTGGACGTCGCGTTTCGCGAGGACGATTGCCGCATCCGCGTTGGTGAAGCGGCGCAGAATTTCGCCATTCTGCGTCGAATAGCTCTAAACCTGCTGAAGAACGAGAAGACGGCTAAGCTCGGGATCGCTACCAAGCGCATGAAGGCAGC
>NZ_WHJF01000297.1:0-1199 GCF_011682185.1 Massilia genomosp. 1 | reverse complement strand
TTCATGGTGTGGGCGTTTTGATTAAGCGTTAGAACTAAATCATGCCAGAAATGGGCGCCCACTCCCACCTTTTCGCTTGCGCTGCCAAGCAATTTTCATCCGTTCCGCTAGTTTTGCAAGAGGCTCTCCTGTTACAAATCCATAAGTCGCAAAGAATTTTTTCAAAACAACATTTACCTCGGACGCAATCAGCCCGAGAACTGACTTCACCGCATAACATTAACGTTCACGCAAACTCTCCTGAGTAGCTCGCTGTCCCGGCGCCAGTAAATATATCGCCCATTCCTTTTGTGCCTTTCAGGGAAACAAAAATCATTTTATCCGAAGTCGATCTCCAAATCGTTCCGTCGAATCCACTCATCCATTCATCATCAGTTTCAAGGTGACTGACCACGCTAAATACTCTTGCCATAAACTTAGCCAGAGCTGGGGTCATTCGAACGCTCAATGCCTTCTCCAAGCTTGAACCTTCCAATCCATCTATTAACTTTTTAGCATATGAAGCATCAGCTAAAATTGCATTCATATATATTATGTAAATTCATAAAAACTTTCCAATTAATTGACAATTTTATAATCAGTAAAAAGCATACGATATTCTTCTGGTTGACAATCACCGCTAAAAATCAATGGCGTTCCGCCCTCGTTCAGCGGGAATGCCCTGGCCAGATATCCTTGGCCCGCCTTAAAAATGGCGAAACTCAGCATCAATGAATGATCGCTTTCGCTAACGTAGTCCTCCATCCCCCGAGTCATGGGTAGCGCCTTACCATGAATTGGAATTTCCTTATGATCAATAAATATCAGGCGTGATCCTTTCTTATTCTGCATATCCGGCGACTTGTAGATAACTTGATATTTGCACAACTCACTAAATTGCATAGCACCAATAATTTCATCCGCCAGCGGCAGCGGCAATCCAATCATTATAATGACCATTGCGACCAATTTTTTATGCCGAACATCGATTAGCCATGTAATACCTCTTGCACAAGGAACCAGCCTAACAGCAGTCCAAAATAGAAAAATCCCATTATCAAACACTCCGTTTATTGACGTAAATAATCATTCTTTTTGGTGATTAGCGCTGATCTTCAGCATAACTGAACTTTGGTCGCCGTTACGTGTCCAACCTTGCATATGCGTGCGCGGTGGCGCAGGCGGGAGAAGATTATGGCGACGATGAATCGGGTTCAGTT
>NZ_WHJF01000296.1:0-1205 GCF_011682185.1 Massilia genomosp. 1 | reverse complement strand
GACGATGGCGGCGTATCGCTTCTTCGACAACGACAGCGTCGACTGGCAGGCGATCATGGCGCCGCACTGGCAGCAGACGCAGCAACGCATGGCCGCGCTTCCGGTTGTGCTGTGCCTGCAGGACACGACCGAACTGGACTTCAACGGCCAAGGCGCGTTCGGCCTCGGCCCGTTGAGTTACGAAGCCCAGCGCGGCATGTACCTGCACCCGACCTACGCGGTCACGCCTGGGCGCGAGCCGCTGGGCATCATCGACGCGTGGATGTGGGCGCGCGAAAAGAAGGACGAGTCCGGCGCGCGCGGCGGGCCGAAGGAGAGTTTGCGCTGGATCGAGGGCTACGAGCGGATCGCGGAGATGGCGGCGCAGTTGCCCGGCACACGGCTGGTGTATGTGGCCGACCGCGAGGCCGATCTGGTGCCCCTGATGCTGCGCGCCCAGGAACTGGCCACGCCGGCCGACTGGCTGGTGCGCGCCAAGCACAACCGTTGCCTGCCCGACGGCGAGAAGCTGTGGCAGCACACGGGTGCGGGCGCGCCGATCGGCGAGCTGACGTTCGCGATGGCCGCGCGGCACGGGGTGAAGGCGCGCACCGTGCGCCAGCAACTGTGGGCACGCACGGTCGCCTTGCCGGCGGGCAAAGGAAAGAGCGTCCTCGCCACGTGCGTGATCGCGCGCGAGATCGACGCGCCGGACGGCGTCAAGCCAATCGAGTGGCGCTTGCTGACCAACCGCGAGGCCGCCACGCCCGAGGCGGTCGTCGAGCTGATCGACTGGTACCGCGCGCGCTGGGAAATCGAGATGCTGTTCGACGTGCTCAAGAACGCCTGCCGCGTCGAGGCGCTGCAACTGGGCTCGATCACGCAGCTTGAACGGGCCTTGGCGCTGTTCATGGTGGTGGCGTGGCGCATCGCCCGCCTGATGCGCTTGGGCCGCACCTGTCCGGATTTGGATGCGGAACTGTTCTTCGACCCGGACGAGATTCAAGCAGCCTATCTGCTGCGCAAAAAGACTCCACCGGACAAGCCGCGCCTGAACGACGTTCTGCGCCAGATCGCCTGCATCGGCGGTTTCCTCGCCCGCAAGAGCGATGGCGAGCCCGGCGTCAAGACGATCTGGCTCGGCTTGAAGGATGTTCACGTGGCGGCGGAAACGATACGCGCGCTACGGGGAATTGGCGCACTGAACACTTGTGTATAACGAGGTG
>NZ_WHJF01000295.1:0-1205 GCF_011682185.1 Massilia genomosp. 1 | reverse complement strand
TGAGTATGGTCACTCAACCTGATGGGTTTCGGCGCCATTTTGATCACGTAGCGTGATGGGCGATGGGGTGACCCCCGCAAGGAACTTGAACAAATGCTCCTATTGGGGGAGTCTTCGGTTTCCTAAGACTTCAGACTGCCCATAGTGTGCCACGTCCTCCTTGCCAACATCAAATTTCTCCAGCAATTAGTCCTGATCGACCAGGATTTGGCCGAGCAAACTCGTTTTCAAGGCTGCCCTTGCGGCGGCGCTCTCCACCAAGCCCACTTCCCGCGCAAACCGCGCAGCTGTCCGAGCGAGGTCCGCGATGATTTCGCCAAACGATTCAGCTATTGTTGCTCGCAATGCCGCAGGCGCATGACGGCTGTATCCGTGCGCTTCCTTGGCCGGCGGGTGCACCTGGCACTGGCGGTGGTACTGCTGTCGGAACGCGGCCCGACACCGGCGGTGGCCATGCGCCTGGCGCAGCAGTTGGCCGTCTCGCCGCGTACCGTCGCACGCTGGCGGCAGTGGTGGCGCGACAGCTTCCCGGTTACAGCCTTATGGCAGACGATGTGCGGGCGGTTCATGCCGCCGCCGGACATGACGCTGCTGCCAGGTGCGCTGCTGGCGCGCTTTGCCGGTGACGGCGACGCAGCGATGAAGCGTCTGCTCATGTTCCTGACACCGCTGACGGGTAGCGCGGCGATCACGCTACGAGCGGGCCGGTGATGACACGCAGAAGATGCCAATAGCCTCCCTTCGGCACCCCTTGTAGGCTTCGCGACGTGCGTGGTGCCGCCGGCGCCAGCCATTCAAGGAGACCTGTTTGAGTTCGATCCCCGCTACCCCCAAGCGCGATCGCTGGGCGCACTTGCGCTTCGCGATCGTCGGCCCGCTGCTGGCGGCGCCGCCGCAGCCCGGCCAGTTATACGGCGCCATCCGCGACCTGGCGGCCAAGACCTGGCGCCATCCCGTGTCTGGAACGGATGTCCGGTTTGCCACTGCGACCATCGAGCGCTGGTTCTACGCCGCGCGCAATGCCAGCGATCCGGTAAGCCAGCTGCGTGATCGGCGGCGTGGCGACCGCGGTACCTTCCACAGTTTGGCGCCGGCGGTCATTGCCGCATTGCGCGCACAATACGATGCCCATCCTGGCTGGACGGTGCAACTGCATTTCGACAATCTGAAGGTCGCGCTGCAAGGCACCGCACTGCCGTCGTACC
>NZ_WHJF01000294.1:0-1212 GCF_011682185.1 Massilia genomosp. 1 | reverse complement strand
TTCATGGTGTGGGCGTTTTGATTAAGCTTCAGAAACTAAATCATGCCAGAAATGGGCGCCCACTCCCACCTTTTCGCTTGCGCTGCCAAGCAATTTTCATCCGTTCCGCTAGTTTTGCAAGAGGCTCAATCGTGATCAGGAAACAGTAAATGTAAATTCGGCCGGCGATATTGGCAGATCTCTAGTCGTAATTTCATATTGGATTGGCAATACATTATTGCAATTGTTACCGGTAAGTTTTTCATATCGCTGAAGTTCGAGATTGGATAAATCTTTGGAATTTCGATTCAGCGTAATTCGTGCATCGCCCAAAAATAGTTCGATGGCAAATACATTGTCTAAATCTGGATCATATACAATAAGTCCTTCGTGACTAGCACCGCCGGCAGTATGGAATTTTGCATGTATTAATAAGGTATCAGCATCGGCAAGGGCTTCTCGCGTGATTTTAACGGGGATCAATATGTCTTCACTATCCATTAAATCAGCACTCCACGTCCACACAGCATGTATGTGAAGATCTGCTAATTTCAAGTCTTTTGATTTGATGTTAATCATATTTTCCAAATTGGTTAAGAACACGTCTTGCAGCCGCTCGCTCGGCCTTGGGCACCACAACAATCATTTTCCCACCTTGTATAGGCTTAAACTTCTTCAAAAATTCCGCCATTACTTCTGGATTAGTTAACGAAAGGCGCTGAACGGGAACGCTCTTGACTTGGGCCGCAGAAAACGTCGCAAGTCTCCGATTGTCTAGCGAATAGGTTATGCCATTTTTTTCGACTACGCGGATTGCAGGAAAGTCATCAGGCTTTATTCGCCCACTACGCAAAGCCGCAACGGCCTCGGAAATTGTTCCACCATCACTAAAATTAGGACTGACCGTGTCTTGTGTAAATCGAATGTCTTGAGTCTGCATCCGATCCATATTGGCGGTTCCACTGCAGCTACAAGTTTTCGACAATCCAAGCGGATCCGTCCATCCGCTTGGATTTGGCGCGTATTGATACGAGTTACTGCCGCCCGCCAAACCGATCGGATCAAGCGAAACATATCGCCCGCAGTCCGCATCATAGTAGCGGAATCGGTTGTAGTTCAAGCCCGTCTCGGTGTCGTGATACTGGCCCAGAAAACGGATCGGCTGGAACCGGGCAACATCATTCGGCGCCTCAGCCTCAACAGCGACCACACTACGGCGCTTCGGCGCAGCCT
>NZ_WHJF01000293.1:0-1246 GCF_011682185.1 Massilia genomosp. 1 | reverse complement strand
CATCGAGACTTGCCGCAAGCGGGCCGTTTCCTCCTGGGTCTACATCGCCACTGTGATCGCCGCCGCCAGAAAGGGCGTCGCCACACCCTCGCTGCCGCCGATTCCGTCCGGGACGTGAACGGTTACCGACGGACTGGTCCGTACGGAATCCGCACTGTTCAAAAAAGGCGACGTCTACCGCATATTGATAACTCCCGTCCTGCGAGTTAATTTGAATGCGTCTAATGTCATCTTGACTGATCGATTCGTTGTTCTTGACTGCCGCGAAAAACTTTGGTGACGTTGGAATGCGTTAGTGAGAGTGGTGTTTCTTGCAACTTACCCATCCTGACATGCTGATACTGTCCTTTCTTCTGCACGTCGCTGATGTGCATGCGGCGTTGATGTCCCATCACCCTTGCAACCGTTGTAACGGCCGCATCAATCCGCCAAGCGCGACTCTCCCGAAGTCGATCGCTACCATGGCAAGGTCACGTCCGCATGAGTAACTTTGCGGTTGCGATACAGGGTACTCCATTGCAAATTCTTGCACCACTTAAATCTTAAATCGAATTATTCAAATCTAAGATTTTTCCTGGCGCGGTTCCGCGTGCCGCCTTATGCACACTTCAATAGCTAAGCGATAAAATATTGTTAAGTGTAAAACGAGGAAAAAATTCATTGGAATCATTTCCAACCCAACCGCCGTAGCGTTCAAGCATAAGCTTTAGCACATTCTTCAATTCATCAAGAGTATAGCTGTGATAACAAATGCAAAATGCTGACTTTGCATTCGTCTTCAGTATTGCCTCAACAGACTCCGGATCCTCAAAATCTCGCAAAATATCCATTTGAAAAAGATCCCACCTTGCCGTCCCGCCACTTATTTCAATTTGCATAGCGTCCTGTTCTTTATTTAAGAACCGACTATTTGGTATGCTAGCTGCTAAAAAGTCGTGCAAATTCTTAAGTGAAATAATTTCTTCGTAGAAATAAAATAGATCATTCACGATACCACCTATGGCGCAATAACATCAATTACATCCTTCGCATTTCCGGTCCCTAGTCCGCCGGCCTCCTCGATACCTCCCTGTCATCATCGTCGAATGGTAGGTGTCGTAATTCGTCATGGGGATAGCCCCAATCTACCGGACTTAAGCGATTGACAGCTTAACATGGCTTTTGTGTCATGTATTTGTGGGGCTTAGGCTGCTTGTTTCTGGGCTTTGATTGGCCGGGTCGGTGAAGGAACGTCTTGCGAACAATC
>NZ_WHJF01000292.1:0-1279 GCF_011682185.1 Massilia genomosp. 1 | reverse complement strand
GAAACTGAACCCGATTCATCGTCGCCATAATCTTCTCCCGCCTGCGCCACCGCGCACGCATATGCAAGGTTGGACACGTAACGGCGACCAAAGTTCAGTTATGCTGAAGATCAGCGCTAATCACCAACATGTATGCGTATGCGCCGAATCCAACTGGGTGGATGGACCCGTTGGGATGGTGCTCCACCGCACTTGGGAGAAATATTGGCGCAAAACCGGGCGATGGTATGCAAAACCACCATCTTATTCCTGAGGAAATCATGGGCGACTTCAACTATTCGGCGATGTTCGATAGGTTGCGTAGTTTGGGATTTAAGGATGATGGAGCACCAAACGGCATTCTTCTACCAGGTAGTTCAGCGCTTGCAAAAACAATGAATCTTCCTGGACATTGGTCTAATCACAACCAGTACACAGCCGCGATAAAGAATGAAGTTTCAATTTTGAGCGATCGATTCGATGCTGGACTGATCGGAAATAACGAATTGAAAGAAGGGATAGGAGAAATTCAAAAGTGGGCAAGAGAGGAGCTCATCAAGGGAACATTCGTTGTTGATGTAATTACAGGGAGATTGTTATGACTGAAAAGAACTACTTTATTGTGAAATATAAGGAATGTGGAGCCGAGTGCCCTATACACCTTTCGGGAAAACTCAATCATCCTAGATTAGAGTGGGATACTTTTGAGACTAATCCAAACAACGTGGTTATTGAAAAAGAGTATGAATTCACCGTAACTGATAGACAAATTAAATCTTTAGATTTTGATCTATATGGACTTCAAACAAAATTTGTGTCCAGAAAATTCTTGGAAACATGCGAAGATTTGAATGTAAAATTTCGTGCGGTGCCGTTGAAATAATTGAAAGAAGGGATAGGAGAAATTCAAAAGTGGGCAAGAGAGGAGCTCATCAAGGGAACATTCGTTGTTGATGTAATTACAGGGAGATTGTTATGACTGAAAAGAACTACTTTATTGTGAAATATAAGGAATGTGGAGCCGAGTGCCCTATACACCTTTCGGGAAAACTCAATCATCCTAGATTAGAGTGGGATACTTTTGAGACTAATCCAAACAACGTGGTTATTGAAAAAGAGTATGAATTCACCGTAACTGATAGACAAATTAAATCTTTAGATTTTGATCTATATGGAGCCTCTTGCAAAACTAGCGGAACGGATGAAAATTGCTTGGCAGCGCAAGCGAAAAGGTGGGAGTGGGCGCCCATTTCTGGCATGATTTAGTTCTAACGCTTAATCAAAACGCCCACACCATGAA
>NZ_WHJF01000291.1:0-1291 GCF_011682185.1 Massilia genomosp. 1 | reverse complement strand
AACTTGAACAATTTCAATGATTCGATTATCGTTGGTACATGAGTGAAATCTTGACGATAGAAGAAAAATATCTGGCCCTTTCTAGTCGCCTTGATGAGGCAGCATTGCGCATATGGGCGGCGACCGAGGCGCGTAGTCTTGGACGCGGCGGTGTGAGTGCAGTCGCCAAGGCGATCGGCATGTCGCGTACGACGATTCATGCTGGTATCGCAGAAATCGCGGCGGGCGCGCCGACCACGTCGACCACGAATGGCAAGTATATTCGAGTGAGAGCTGCGGGTGGAGGACGCAAGAGGCTTGTCGATAAGGATAATGGCTTGTTAGCGGCGCTTGATGGGCTTGTCGAGCCCACTTCGCGTGGCGACCCGATGTCGCCGCTGCGTTGGACCTGCAAGAGCACGTATAAGCTTGCTGACGAGCTCAAAAGGCAAGGCTATGTCGTCTCCCAGAGAAGCGTTTGCGAACTGCTGAACCAGATGGGATACAGCTTGCAGTCGACGCGCAAGACGCGCGAAGGAGGCAAGCATGAAGACCGGAACGCGCAGTTTGAGCACATCGCGAAGGCTGTGTCCGAGTTTCAGTCAAGCGGCGATCCGGTCATCTCAGTCGACACCAAAAAGAAGGAACTAATCGGCGACTTTAAGAATGCGGGTGCAGAGTGGCAACCAGCGGGAACGCCCGAGGAAGTGCGTGTGTATGATTTCATTGATCCCGAGCTGGGCAAGGTTGCTCCGTATGGCGTCTACGATTTGTCAAACAACAACGGGTGGGTCAATGTGGGCATCGATCATGACACCGCTGAATTCGCCGTCGAGAGTATTCGACGTTGGTGGCGCGAAATGGGGGCTACCGCCTACCCCGGCGCAAAGCGCCTGCTAATCACCGCCGATTGTGGTGGCAGCAATGGCTACCGCGTTCGCCTATGGCGCCTGGAGCTTCAGAAATTGGCGGATGAGTTGAAGATTCCGATCCAAGTTACCCACTTACCACCTGGAACGAGCAAGTGGAACAAAATTGAGCATCGAATGTTCTGCCACATCACCGCGAATTGGCGCGGTCGCCCCCTAATCAGTCGTGAGGTTGTCGTCAATTTGATCGGCGCGACAACGACGCGTGAAGGGTTGCACATCAAGGCGACGCTCGATGAAAACAGCTACCAGAAAGGCCTCAAAGTATCCGATGAGGACCTCGCCACACTTGTCATTGAGCGCGACGACTTTCATGGCGAATGGAACTATCGGTTAAAGCCTCGGGACGTAGTCTCTTGACTTGCAATTGTTCAACTTATTTT
>NZ_WHJF01000290.1:0-1294 GCF_011682185.1 Massilia genomosp. 1 | reverse complement strand
TCGAGGCGACTGGCGCGCAGGCCGAAACGCACCGTCGAGGCGTCGGCGGCGACCAGGCGCAAGCCACACCAGCGCGGCACGAACCCGTGCTGCTCGGCGCGCTCGACGAGCCAGTCGTTGAGCGAAGCGATGGCGGTCAGGGACAGCTTGGCGCGCGCTTGCGCGAACGCCTGCTCGGACACCATACGCAGCAATTCGGCCTTCCCTGGTAAGGCTGACTACCGGTGCAGCGCGTGTTGATGATCAGCGAATGGTGCGCGGCTCAGGCGGCCATGCTCCTGCCGAATGACCGACAAAGGAAGCAGCCGCCGTTGTCGCCAAGAACGGCTCTCAGATGTATATTGTTGCCTTCCGCTTAAGATTTCATGCGGAAGTTTCTTGCTAACCAAGCAATCATCTATCCAGGAGAGATTTCAATGAAAAAAATCGTGTCGATATTAGTAGTAGCAAGTGGGTTACTCGCTCACACGGCGCATGCCGAAATAGTCAGCTTCGAATTTACGGGCGTGATTTCGCGCATCTCAGCGCAATACGAAGGTAGAATCACCGATAAAACGTCAGCGCTGGTGGAAGATGGCAGCTTCGCACTGGGACAGGCGTTTACTGGTTTGCTTAGCTATTCCACCAATGCACCGCCTTACCCTCTATCCAGTAGCAACAGCTGGTACAGCAGCAGCTATGCGGCGCCGGGGGACTTTGTTCTCAGCTTCCCATCAAGCAAAGTATCGCTCTCGAACGACAAGCAACCGTATTTCATCAACGTGTCGAACGGGTCAGGAAGCTGGAGTGACGATGCGCTTAACGTTGTGGCGCTCGGAGCGAAAAACTTCGGCCTGCGGCTAGCGGACAATACCAATAGCGTCTTTACCGATGCGAATTTGCCCACGACGCTGGCACTATCGTCGTTCTCGTATGCGCAAGCGTACTTGGCCTCTCGCGGCGTAGACGGAAGTCCCTACACCTACACGATCAGCGGGGAGATCACTTCCCTAACCAAGATCTCGCCGGTTCCGGAACCCGGCATGGCCTGGCTGATGTTGGGCGGTCTTGCGGCACTGGGCGCACGCCGCTTCCTGCGCAAGACCTGAGCCTGATTAGCACAGTGCTGCCCTATTTCATCGGGCTGCACTGTGAGGTGTCGCTACCTTCCAGTCATGGCTGGTTTTCCGTAAGCGGTCGCTCAGCGGCGTTATTGCGCGACCCGATGGCGATCTGGAGAATGCATCCCTGGTGACAAACGAATCCCAGGGAGATGGCAATGGACGCAGGTAAGCGGGCAGTCAAGCGGGTGAAC
>NZ_WHJF01000028.1:0-74633 GCF_011682185.1 Massilia genomosp. 1 | reverse complement strand
AAAGACAATCGGCAGACTCAGGCGTCGTTTCTGTGCGTCGATTGTGGCTACGAAAATCACGCCGATGTGGTCGGCGCGATGAATGTTTTAGCGCGAGGACATCGCGTCTTGGCCTGTGGAGAGTCGGTGCAGTCAGGCCGCTCGATGAAGCAGGAACCCACCGAAGCGACCCGTAGATCATCACGCGGCGCCGTAGGAATCCCCTTCCTTTAGGGCGGGGAGGATGTCAAGGTCCTTGGCGGCATTCATCTGCTGCCGCAAAATGTCTGGATCTACGGGGTGGAACTGGCGGATGACGGGTTCATTTACCATCGCCCGCTGCACAAGGCGCGCCGCATCCGTTACGTATCCATTGACCGTATCGTGGCGCTCGCCTACTGCGACAGCACGGGGGAAGCGGTGTCGTGCCTGCACATTGCGTCGTCGGATGGCAACGCCCGGATCGACGAGCCCATCCTGTACCGCACCGACCTGCTGGGCGTGCTTGAGCATCTCCCCGGCTTCCTGCAAGACGCGTGGCGGGCGTCGCATCTCGACGAAGATTCCAAGCAAGGTTATTGGAAGCCGAAACGGACCGTCGTCTTTCAACGGGCGTGGTCAACATGATCGGCGTCCACTTTCGGAAAAACACATGACACTTGGGATTGACGCTTATTACATCGATGAACACGGCAAGCAGGTCGACTTGCCGCTGAGCTCAGCCCTTGGCGGCGTTGAAAGCACACGGTATTCCTTCTACGCAGGCGACAAGGCGATTGCCGCCGGACTGGTCCTGTTTCCGCTGCTCGCTACCGAGATGTGGGTCGAAGCGCGCGGAGCTGAGCTGGCCATCCTCAAGCGCGAGGCGCACGTCATGCTGGGGCTTCTCGAGGAGAAGGAACGAGCTTATTGGGAGTTTCGATTGGGCAATATCCTGGAAGCGATCGAACTGGCGACGCCGTATGGAGAGAACGGCATCGTGAGCATCGGCTAAAGCGTGCCTGCACGCTTTAGCCGATGCTGGTCCGCTTGCCGGACGTAGCGCACGGCTGACTTGCCATGGCGGCGCCGAGGCTTGCGGTTATGTTTGCTACCGTACTGAAGCTCGGTGTCAAATCGGTAGAATCACGGCATAGCCGCTTTGCTTGTGCTCGTCGAAAAGAATTGATTCCCGCCATGTCCGATTCCCTCTCTCCCAGCAGTGTCGTCCCCCCTGCACCCGCCGTTCCGGACATCGGCGCCGCCATTTACGACAGCAGTCCCGATTGCGTCAAAGTGCTCGACGTGGACGGTCGCATGCTGGCTATGAACAGGAACGGCCAGTGCGCGATGGAAATCGACGATTTCGCGCCGCTGGTCGGCCTGGCCTGGGCCAGCTGGTGGCCTCCAGAGACGGCGGCCACGGTATTGACGGCGCTCGACGCCGCCCGCAGCGGCGGCACCGGCCGCTTCGGTGCCTTCTGCCAGACTGCCAAGGGAACGCCGAAATGGTGGGAGGTGATTGTCGCCCCCATCCTCGGCGCCGATGGCCAGCCCGAGCGCATCCTGGTCATGTCGCGCGATGTCACCGGCGCGCGCCAGGCCGACGAGGAACTGCGGCAAAGCGTCGAACGCCTGCAACTGGCCACCGACGCGGCCGAACTGGGCTTGTGGACCTGGGACCCGGTTTCCGACAAGGTCACCTGGGATAACGAGCATACCTACGACATCCTGGGCGTCGCTCACGGGGAGCAGCCCGTCAACGCGGCGCGCTTTGCTTCCGACTTTTTGCATCCTGACGATATGGCGCGGTTTGCGCAGGCAGTCGCCGCCAGCGTGGCGGGCGACCTGCGCTTCCAGTTTCAGGGCAGGGTGCTGCATAAGGACGGGTCGGTGCGCTGGGTCGAGCTGCATGGCCGGCCCCATGATTGCGCAGGACAGCCGCGCACGCAACTGGTGGGCACCATCGCCGATATCACCGCGCGCAAGCTGGCCGAAGACAAACTGCGCGACGCCGACCGCCGCAAGGACGAATTCCTGGCCATGCTGGCGCACGAGCTGCGCAATCCCCTGGCGCCGATCGGCGCCGCCGCCGAACTGCTCAAACTAGGCAAGTTCGACGAGGCGCGGGTGCGCAGGACCAGCGAAATCATCAGCCGCCAGGTCAGCCACATGACGCATCTGGTCAACGATCTGCTGGACGTGTCGCGCGTGACCGGCGGCGTGGTCAAGCTCGACACGGCCCCGCTCGACCTGCGCGACATCGTCGCCGACGCCGTCGAGCAAAGCGGGCCGCTGATCCGCGGCCGCGGGCACAAACTGTGCATCCATGTGCCGCCGGAGGCCAGCACTGTGCTGGGCGACGCCAAGCGGCTGGTGCAAATCGTCGGCAACCTGCTCAACAACGCCGCCAAGTACACCCCGGATGGCGGCAAGATCGACCTGCTCATCGCCATGGATGACGAGCGCGTGACGCTCAGTGTGGCCGACAACGGCATCGGCATGGAGCACCAGCTGGCGTGCCGCGTATTCGATCTGTTCAGCCAGGCCGAGCATACGTCCGACCGCACCGCTGGCGGCCTGGGTCTGGGACTGGCGCTGGTCAAAAGCCTGGTCGAGATGCATGGCGGCACGGTGTCCTGTGTCAGCGGCGGGACCGGTGCCGGTAGCACCTTCAGCGTCTCGCTGCCGCGTCTGTGCGACGGCCGCGAGGCGCTAGTGGCGGCGCACGCTCCCGGGCGCGTGGCCGGACAAGCGCGCACGCTCGACATCCTGGTGGTGGACGATAACGTCGACGCCGCCGCCATGCTGGCCATGCTGCTCGACGCGTCGGGGCACCGCATGACGGTCGAGCATTCGGCCAGGGACGCGCTGGCGCGCATCGAAACGGCCCGTTTCGACGTCTGCCTGCTCGATATCGGCCTGCCCGAAATGGACGGCAACGCCCTGGCGGCGCGCCTGCGCGGCCATCCGCACACGCGCGGCGCGCTGCTGGTGGCCATTACCGGCTACGGGCAGGAAAGCGACCGCCAGCGCAGCCAGGCCGCCGGTTTCGACCAGCATATGGTCAAACCGGTCGATACCGGGCGGCTGATGGACGTGCTGGCGGAAGTCGCCTAGGGCGAGCGTCGATTGCCCGCCTCAGCGCTCAGGCCTGGCCCTGCCGCTTGAGGCGCCGGTACAAGGTGCGCTCGCTGATGCCCAGGTAAGCGGCCAGCTCGCTGCGGGTGCCGGCAAATCCGGCCAGCGCATCGGTCAACGCATTGGTCAACACATCGGCCACCTCACCGGTGCCGGCCTTCGGCGCCGGTTCGGGCTGCATTGGCGCCGGCGGCAGGTGGGCGACGCGGATCACGCCATCGTCGGCGAACAGACTGGCGCGTTCGAGCACGTTGCGCAGTTCGCGGATATTGCCCGGCCATGCGCGCCGCTGCAACTGCGCCAGCGCTGCCGCATCGATGCTCACGGTGCGCATGGCGCTTGGGCGCGCGAGGAAGGAATTGACCAGCAGGGCGATATCGTCGGCGCGCTCGCGCAGCGGCGGCAGTTCGATCGGGAAGGCGTTGATGCGGTAATACAGGTCCTGGCGGAACTGGCCGCGCGCGACCATCTCGTCGAGCCGCTTGTGGGTGGCCGCCACCAGGCGAAAATTGGCGTGCAGGGTCTCCACCCCGCCCACGCGGCGGTAGGTGCCCGTTTCGATCAGGCGCAGCAGCTTGACCTGCATCGCCAGCGGCACGTCGCCGATTTCATCGAGGAAGATGGTGCCATCCTGGGCCGTCTCGACCAGCCCCGGCTTGCGCAGCGCCGCGCCGGTGAACGCGCCTTTTTCATGGCCGAACAATTCACTTTCGAACAGGGTCTCGCTCAGGCCCGAGCAGTCGACCACGACCAGCGGGCCGCCCGCGCGCGCGCTGGTGGCATGCACGGCGCGCGCAAACAGCTCCTTGCCGGTTCCCGATTCTCCCAGCAGCAGCACCGGCAGCATCGACGGCGCCACCCGCTGCAGTGCGGCCAGCGCCTGGTTGAAGGCGGGCGAACGGCCAACCAGTCCGTCGCCGCTGGGCTGCGCCGAGGCGCTGCGCACCGTCGAGAGCCGCTCGACGTAGGCGGTAATGGCGCCGTGTTCATCGAAGATCGGGCGCAGTTCCACGTCCACGTGTTCCGGCCCGCGCGGCGTGTGGTGGATGTGCAGCACGCGGTCCGGCCCGCGCAGCTCGCGCGCCTTCTTCATCGGGCAATGCTCGCCCGCCTGGTCGCACGGCAGCTCGTAGTGATGCGAGACGCGGTAGCACTTCTGGCCGATGAACGGCTTGCCGGCGGCGCCGAACTGGCGCCGGTAAGCGTCGTTGGCGGCCAGGATGTTGTAGTCGGGGTCGAGCACGATCATCGGCTGTGCCTCGTGTTCAAGGAACGATACAAGCGACTGCACCTGCGCGCAATGGGGGGCAATCGAGGCTGGTTTCGCCGGGTCGTCGGGCATGGGGAAGCTCCTGGTCAGGGGCGCATGGTGGCGCAGCACTGCCATGACTGTCAAGCGGCACTGCCATGTGGCAGTCGGCTGGCAGCCGGGTGTACGCCTTGCGACATATAAATTCCTTAACAAATCAAGGAGATCGATCAAGATTTCCGCCCGTTTGCGCTCTGGCATGCGTTTTGCATCGTCCTGCAAGGTATCCACGAGAGAGCCCCCACGCATGAGCACAGCCGCATTCCAGGTCGAAGGTTTTTTCGACGCCGCCACCAGCACTGTCAGTTATCTGGTGCTCGATCCGGTGACGCACTGCTGCGCCCTGATCGACAGCGTGCTCGACTTCGACCAGAAATCGGGCCGCACGGCCACCACCTCGGCCGACCGGCTCATTGCGCGGGTCGGCGAACTTGGCGCCAAGGTCGCGTGGATACTGGAAACCCACGTCCATGCCGACCACCTGACCGCCGCCCAATACCTGCAACAGCGCCTGGGCGGCAAAACTGCCATCGGCCGCCACATCGCCGCCGTGCAGGAAGTCTTCGGCGCCTTGCTCAATACCGGGGCCGGCATGGCGCGCGACGGCAGCCAGTTCGACCACCTGTTCGCGGACGGCGAGACCTTCCGCATCGGCAGCCTGGAATGCAGCGTCATGCATACGCCCGGCCATACGCCGGCTTGCCTGAGCTATGTGGTCGGGCACGGCGCTCGCCTGGCCGCGTTCGTCGGCGACACCCTGTTCATGCCCGACTACGGCACCGCGCGCTGCGATTTTCCGGGTGGCGACGCGCTCACCCTGTACCGTTCGATCGGCAAGGTGCTCGCCTTGCCCGACGATACCTTGCTCTACATGTGCCACGACTACCAGCCCGGCGGGCGCGAGGTGCGCTTTGTCAGCACGGTGGCCGAGGAACGCTTTCATAACGTCCACGTCGGCGGCGGCGTCACGGAAGACGAATTCGTGGCCATGCGCACCCGGCGCGACGCCACCCTGGCGATGCCGGCGCTGATCCTGCCGTCGGTGCAGGTCAATATGCGCGCGGGACGCTTCCCGGAACCGGAGTCGAACGGGCAGCGCTACCTGAAAATCCCGATCGACGCGCTGTGAGCGCGGCGGGCGTCATGGACCGGCACGAGGTGCTCATCATCGGCGGCGGCGCCGCCGGGATCGCGACGGCGGCCAGCCTGCTGGCGCGCGCGCCGGGCCTCGACATCGCCATCGTCGACCCGGCCGAGGTGCATCACTACCAGCCCGGCTGGACCCTGGTCGGCGCCGGCGTGTTCGACGCCGCGCAGACGGCGCGCACCATGGCCTCGGTCATTCCGCGCGGGGTGAAGTGGATCAGGGCGGCGGTGGCGGCCTTCGAACCGGAGCGCAATGCCGTCATTCTCGATGGCTATCGCATGCTGGGCTACGGTCAACTGATCGTGTGCCCGGGGCTCAAGCTCGACTGGGAAGCGATTGACGGCCTGCGCGAGACGCTGGGCAGCAACGGCGTCACCTCGAACTACCTGGGCCACCTGGCGCCCTACACCTGGCAACTGGTGCGCAGCCTGCGCGCGGGCCAGGCCATTTTTACCCAGCCGCCGGCGCCGATCAAATGCGCGGGCGCGCCGCAAAAGGCGATGTACCTGGCGGCCGATCACTGGAAGCGCAGCGGCGTGGCCGGCCAGCTGCGGGTCGACTTTTGCAGCGCCGCGCCGGTCCTGTTCGGCGTGCCCGAGTACGTGCCGGCGCTGATGGACTACGTGAATGGCTACGGCATCGCCCTGCAACTGGGCCACACGCTGACGGCGGTCGACGGCCCGGCGCGGCGCGCCACGTTTGCGCGCCTCAATGCCGACGGCGGCAAGGAGACGATCACGCGCCCGTTCGACCTGCTGCACGTGGTGCCGCCCCAGGTGGCGCCGGACTTCGTGCGGGTCAGCCCATTGGCCGATGGCGCCGGCTGGATCGAGGTCGACCCGGCCACCCTGCGCCACAAGCGCTGGGACAGCATCCACGCGCTCGGTGACGCCATCAATGCCGGCAACGCCAAGACGGCGGCGGCGGCGCGCAAGCAGGCGCCGGTGGTCGCGCACAATGTGCTGGCGGCGCTCGGCAAGCGCGCCGGCGTGGCCCGCTACGACGGTTACGGGGCCTGTCCGCTGACGGTGGAACGCGGCAAGATCGTCCTGGCCGAGTTCACGTACGGCGGCAAGCTGGCGCCGAGTTTTCCATCCTGGCTGATCGATGGCACGCGGCCATCGCGGCTGGCGTGGCTGCTCAAGGAGCGCATCCTGCCGCCGCTGTACTGGCACGCCATGCTCAAGGGGCGCGAGTGGCTGGCCAGGCCGGCGGTGGCGCCCGCGTGAGGCGCGCCCGATGACGCTCGTCGCGCTGCTTGGCTTTGCGGTCGGCATTGTGCTGGCGCTGACCGGCGCCGGCGGCGGCATCCTGGCTGTGCCGCTGCTGGTGTTCGGCGCCGGCTTGTCGATGGCCGAAGCGGGGCCGATCGGATTGCTGGCGGTGGGCCTGGCGGCCAGCCTGGGTGCGGGCATGGGCCTGCGCAGCGGCACCGTGCGCTACAAGGCGGCGCTGCTGGTGGCCGCGGCCGGGGTGCTGTGTTCGCCGCTCGGCTTGTGGCTGGCGCAGCGCATGCCGAACCGGCCGCTGACGGCCGTCTTCGCCATCGTGTTGCTGTACGTGGCGCTGCGCGCCTGGCGGCGCTCGCGCTGCGGCGGCGATGCGCCGCCCGAACGCGCCAAGCCGCCGCCGTGCCGGCTCGACACCGCGCGCGGCAAGCTCAACTGGACGGCCCCGTGCGCGCGGGCGCTGTGCTGGAGCGGACTGGTGGCGGGCGGCTTGTCCGGTTTGCTGGGCGTGGGCGGCGGTTTTGTCATGGTGCCGGCGCTGCAGCGTTTCACCGACCTGGGCACCCAATCGGTGCTGGCGACCTCGCTGGCGGTGATCGCGCTGGTGTCGATGGCGGGCGTGGCCGCCAGCGCCGCCACCGGGCACCTGCAATGGGCCGTCGCCGTGCCGTTTGCGCTCGGCGCGCTGGCCGGCATGGGCGCCGGGCGACTGGTGGCGGCGCGCCTGCCCGCCGCGCGCCTGCAACAGGGCTTCGCGCTGGTGTCGGCGCTGGTGGCGCTCGCGCTGCTGGTCCGCGCTACGTTCTACGTCTAGTGTGGTTGTTTTGCACGATTGCCGGCGTTGTCATAAAAATATCTTGAGGGTTGGCGTGGTTTTCAGCTAGAGTTTCAAGCCGGAAATTTCCGCCTTTACCCACACCGAGGTCTGCCATGTATCGAACGCTGCGCGCTTGCGCCCGCCAACTCCCCGTGCTATCCGCAACCGCCGCCATGCTGCTGGCGCTGGCCGTGCCCTTGTCCACCGCGGCGGCGGCCGACCTGGCCCTGTCGGCCTGCGCAGCGCAAGTCTACCCGGCCGAAGCCGTGCGCTACCGCATGGAGGGCGTGAGCCGGGTCCAGCTGGTGCCGGGCAAGAAGGTGCGCGTGGCCGGCGTGGTCGGCGAGAGCGGCTATGCGGTGCTCGACAGCGCCTCGGTGGCGCTGGCGACCAGTTGCACGGTTCCGGCCACCAGTGCCGACGGCACGCCGTGGGTGCTCAGCGTGCCCTGGAAGCTGCCCGCCGAAAAGGGTGCGTACACGCCGGCGCGCCTGGCGGTCGAGTTTTGCGCGCGCCGCAATAAACTGATCCAGTTCCCCGAGCTGGACGGCTTGGCGCCGAACATGACCGTGCGCGTGCTGGTGGACGCCGATGGCGCGCCGTCCGCGCCCAAGATCGAACTGTCGAGCGGCGAGCCGCTGGCCGACCAGCAGGCGCTCGAGATGGTTGCGCAATGCCGCTTCGGGCGCGCAACCCTGGACGGCGTGGCGGTGCCCGGCGCGGTGCTGGTGCCGCTGGCCTTCGACAGCGCCGGCGCCAGCGAGGAGAAGGTGCGCGCGCTGTACAAGCTGCAGACCGATCCGAAGCTGGGACCGAAAGATTACAAGCTGGCGCAGATCGATTTTGCCACCGAAACGGAAGCGGGCCGGGTCATCGGCGAGCTGAACGGCGGCGCCAATTTCGTCGACTACATCCGCAAGCGTACCAAGCTGCCGGAAGTGATCAAGCGCGCGGGCCAGCTCGGCTGGATGCGCGTGGCGGAGATGGAAAAGGATATTGCCGAGGCTATCGAGGCACAGGGCGAGCCGGGATTGCTGCAGCAGCCGGTGCGTGCGAAAAATGGCCGCTGGCATGTGATCGACATCGAAGAGACGCGCCCGGTCGCAACGGCGAGCTACGAGAAGGTCAGGGCCAATCTCAAGCGCAAGCTGATCGAGGAACGCGAGGTGGTGGTCCAGCAGCGGCCGCCGCTGGCGAAGTGATGCGACCTGAAGGGGCCGTGGCGCGCCCCTTCAGGACTGTGCTTACGGCAGCGTTTTCAGCGTTGCCTTGACCGGTGCCGAGAAGTGATAGCCGTCGTACCTGTCCCAATTGATCGACCAGGTCATCACGCCGCGGAAGTCTGGATACGCCTTGAGCGGCTTGATGGTGCCGCAGTTGAGCAGGCGGGTCAGGCAGTTGAGCGCATTGTTGACATCGGTCGTGGTGGTAAAGCCCGACCCGGCCGAACTTCTGCCGGACGGCACGCCAAAGCCCACCTGGTCCGGGCGCAAGCCGGCAAAGTTGTTGCCGCCGTAGGTAAAGCCTTCGATCAGCATCCTGGCCGTGGCCACCAGCTGGTCGGTCGATCCGGCCTTGATCGCTCCGCTCGCATACGGCGTGTAGATGTCGCCGTTGTTGTAATACTGCGGATGGAGCACCGTCAGTTCATTGCGCAGCGCGTTGATGATCGGGATGTACGCCCCCCAGATCGAACCGTAGCTGGTAAAGCCGCCTTCCACATACACCCATTCCGGCGCCATCGACAGGTAGAAGCCCGGGCCGACCTTGGCCTTCAGGTTCTTGACCGCGATCGGCAGGTAGGTCTGGATCGCCGCGCCCTGGGAGACGCCGTTTTCCAGGTCGAGGTCGATGCCGTCGAAACCATACTTGACGATGATCGCGTGCAGCGAATTGGTGAAATTGCTCGCTTCGGCGGTCGAGCCGACCGAGACCGAACCATTCTGCCCGCCCAGCGAGAGGATCACCTTCTTGCCCTGGGCTTTTTTGGCCTTGATGTCCGCGATGAACTGCGCTTCGCTGCCGGCGCCCGGGTCGACCGTGAAGCTGACGTTGCCGTTGCCGGCGTTATCGGCGAAGGACACCACGATCACGTCCCAGTCCTTGCTGACCTGGCTGATCGGGAAGGTATTGCCGCTCGGGTTGGCGAAATTGTGCCAGTAGCCGACCAGCGCGTGTTTTGCCAGCCCGCTTGGGGTGGGCGTCGGGGTGGGGGTCGGCGTCGGTGTTGGTGTCGGAGTCGGAGTCGGAGTCGGAGTCGGAGTCGGGGTTGGTGTCGGCGTCGCGCAGCTCGCGCCGGCGCTCCACAGCGTTGGCGAATCCTTTGGATTCCAGTTGGTGCCGACGTATGCCGTATGCGTCACCAGCGCCTTGTACGACAGGCCAAGATAGCTGACGACCTGGCCGGCGGTGTACGAATTTCCTTCCGCCCACAGCGCGCAGGCGGCCGGGGTCGGCGCGGGCGTCGGGGTCGGCGTTGGCGTCGGAACCGGGGTCGGCGTCGGGGTCGGTGTCGGTGTCGGGGTTGGGGTTGGTGTCGGGGTTGGTGTCGGATTGGCGCCACATGCGCCGCTGACGGTCCATGGTTTGCCGGTCCCGGCCGCGCCGTTATTGGTCGACGGATTGGCGCCCTGGGTCCAGTACGCCGCCGTGTAATTGACGCCCGCGACACTGGCCGATTTGCCACCTTCATACACGCTTGCGCTGTTCCATTCGGCGAAACACACCGACGTTGCCGCCAGCATCTTGCTCTGGGATGACTGCGTGCCGGTGGACTGGTTCGTGCCGGCGCCGCCGCAAGCGGCGAGCGAGCCGCCCAGCAGGCTGACGATGAGGCTATGGATGAGTATCTTGTTCAATTTGGAACTCCTTGTGGGGATGTCGAGCGGCTTGAAGATGTTTTATGTGCAATAAACAAATACCAATATAACACCACTAATCGAGTATATGCATACCAAATTGAAAATTATTAATACCAACTTATTACCTCCGGCAATGCTTGATGCCGCCCGTTATCAAGGCGCATGACAAGGGCAGAACGCCAGCCGGCGCGCGGCAGGGCAGTTGAAGGTCATCGGGGGAGGGTGCTGGGTGGCGCCGGAAGCGGCGCTGATGGCCGCTTCCGGGCTCGCCTGGGGCGAGCTGGACTTACTTGATGACGGCGACGCGCTGGCGCTTGCCGCCCTTGAAGGTGTACAAGGTCAGCTTGCCATCCTTGACGTCGCCGCGCGCATCGAAGGCGACCACGCCGGTAATGCCCTGGTAGCTGCCCTTGGCCAGGGCCGGCAGGTACACCGCCGGGTCCGGCGAGCCGGCCTTTTGCATGGCGGCCACCATGGCCAGCATGGCGTCGTAGGCGTACGGCGCATAGGTCATCACCTCGACGCCGAAGCGGCGGCGGTAGGCCGCGCGGAACGCGTCCAGGCCTTTTTGCTGCTGCGGCTCGACCCCGCCCGCTTCGGCGCAGATGACCTGGCCGTCGGCCATGCCGTCGCCGGCCAGCCGGGGCACCGAGTCGGAACACATGCCGTCGCCGCCCATGAAGCGCACCGGCATGCCGAGCTGCTTCATCTGGCGCAGCATCGGCCCGGCCACGGCATCCATGCCGCCGAAGAAAATCAGGTCGGGCTTGGTGGCCTTGATCGCGGTGAGGATGGCGTTGAAGTCGGTGGCTTTGTCGGTCGTAAACTGCTGGGCAACGATGCGCGCGCCGCCTGACTTCTTGACGTTCTTGACGAACTCGTCCGCCAAGCCCTTGCCGTAGGCGGTGCGGTCGTCGATCACGGC
This sequence comes from Massilia genomosp. 1, assembly GCF_011682185.1. Taxonomy (NCBI): domain Bacteria; kingdom Pseudomonadati; phylum Pseudomonadota; class Betaproteobacteria; order Burkholderiales; family Oxalobacteraceae; genus Massilia; species Massilia genomosp. 1. The sequence continues at coordinate 63,246 of NZ_WHJF01000028.1, read as the reverse complement.
GATCTGCTTTGCCTTGCCGTCCTGCACCGCGTAGCGGGCGAGGGCCGCGCCGAGCTGCTCGTCATTGGCAATATTGCGAAACGCCGTGTTGAACCCCTGGCGCGTGTATTTGGGGTTGCTGGCGGCCGGCGAAATTTGCGGGATGCCGGCGTCGTAATAGATTTTCGAGGCGGGGATGGTGGTGCCCGAGTTCTGGTGCCCGATCACGCCGCGCACCTTGGCGTCGACCAGTTTTTGCGCCACGGTCGTGCCTTGCTTGGGATCGCCGGCGTCGTCCTCGGCCAGCAGTTCCACGCGGTAGCGCTTGCCGCCGATGACGACGCCCTTGGCGTTGAGCTCATCGACCGCCATGCGCGCGCCGTTTTCATTGTCCTTGCCGAGATGGGCGATGGCGCCGGAGGTAGCCGCCACGTGCCCGATCCGGATCACATCCTGGGCCTGCGCCGCGCCGCCAACCATACAAGCGAGCACGCTCGCCCGCAACACCAATCTTGAACTGAACCGCATAACTACCTTTATCGTTGACGCGGCCCGAGCGCCGCAGATCGGGCAGCATACCACGCAGGAAAGTTACGCGCGCCTGTGGCTTTCCCCTATGTCAGCCGTGGCTGTCGATCTCGATGCCCCGGCTGCGCAATCTGTACAGCACCCCGAGGCCGGCCATGGTGAGCACGGCGGCGATCAGGGTCAGCAGTTCGCTGCCGCCCCGGGTGATGACGGCGGCGGCGTTCGAGGCCATGGTGGCGGCGGTCATGCCGTGGTCGTAGGTGGCGCCGATGACCAGTTCGCGGTCGTTGATGGCATTGGTCAGGTGCAAGCCCTGGCCGCCACGGTGTACGGTCATCTTGTTGTCGCGCCAGACGAAGGACATGCGCTCGGCGCCCACCAGCACGGTGCCGACCACGTGGCCGGCGTTGTTGATGTCGGTGGCGAAGCTGTTGTAGTTGCCGATCAGCGCGCCCAGGTCGACCATGCGCTTGCCGTCGTGCGTGAAGGCGCGCCAGCGGCGCTCGCGCGTTTCGGAGGCGCCGACCACCATGCCGGCGTCGTTGATCGCCATGGCCGAACTCTGGCGCCCGCCCAGGGTGCCCAGGTCGACCATGCCGCCCGCCGGCGTGTACAGGAAAGCGTGGCGCAAGCCCTGCTCGTTGGCGGCGGTGCCGACCACATGGCGGTGCTTGTTGATGCCGCTGGCGTAGCTGATCTTGCCGCCCAAGGTGCCCAGGTCCTGCAAGGTCCCGCCGCCATCGTCGATGAAGGCGTGCCAGTCGCCGCCGGGGATATCGGCAAACCCGACCGCCACGCCGTCCTGGTTCAGACCCATGCCGTAGCTGCTGGGGCCGCCCAAGGTGCCGATGATGCGCATCCCGCTGTCGCGATGGAACATGAAGGCGTTCCAGCTGCCGTTTTTGTTGCGCACGGACCCGATGATCTGGCCCCGGTCGTTGATGCCGCGCGCGTCGCTGTGCTTGCCGCCGCGCGAGCCGAGGTCGGTGACCTTGCCTTTTTCGAACAACACCCCGCGCGTGTTGCCATCGCCATCTTCCAGCACGGCGGCGACTTGGCCGGCGGCGTTCATGTCGTAGGCGATGGTGGACTCGCCGGGCGGCGCGGCGATGCCGAGCGGATGGGGGCGGGCGCTGGCTTCGCCTCCCAGCAAGATCAGGATGGCGAGGCAGGCTGGGAGGGCAGGGCGCATGCGGGATTCCTTGGTCGGGGATGGGCGGCGGGTGCGGGCCGTTGCGAAACAACTAACCATAAATATACGCCATCATTGCGCAGAAGTGGAATAGTTGTTTGCTATGTTGTCGCAAACAATTGGCGTTCCTGACGCTCGATCCCTTTATCGCGGCGTTCCTGGCTGTAAATATGCTTGCCGGCCCTATCGTGCTGCTTCCGCTGCCGCTGACGCTGCCGCTGCCGCTGCTGCTGCCGCTGCGTCGGGTGCTACCGACGCCGCCGACGCCGCCATCGCAGCCGCTGCTGCTGCCGCTGCGTCGGGTGCTACCGACGCCGCCGACGCCGCCATCGCAGCCGCAGCCGCTCTCGAGGCCTCCTCCTCAGCCGCCGCTTCCACCATTGCCTTGACCGCCTTGTCCCCCTCCTCGTCGTTAATTTTCGGGATGATGAGCTCGAGATGCACCGTCGGCTTCCCGGGCGGGGAAATCTCAGGCATTGGCGGGGCAGGCGGAACGACTGGCGCAGGCTCGACCATGACCGTTGGTGTAGGAGCCACTACCGCTTCGGAAACATGGTCATTCCCGAAAACGGCGACGGCAGCGGCGATCAGTATCCAGACAACAATTATTGCAGCTGTCCATACAGAAAATCGGACGATCGGGGTTTCCCTGGTACGAGGGCCGCGCGGGACTTCCCTGGTACGAGGGCCGACCGGGACTTCCCTGGTACGAGGGCCGACCGTGCCCAGGTTTTTCAACCACGCCCCCGCGTCGTTCCACCGATTCCCGGGCTCGACCGCCATGGCCGTTTCAATCGAGCGGACCAGCGCAGAGGGGAACTTGCTCCCGACGAGCTCGGAAAGCGGCCGCAACTGGTCCTTGGCACCGCCCAGTTTGCGCGCCAGGCTGGGAAGGGGCTTGGCCCCGGAGAGCAAATGGTAAAACGTCGCCCCCAGCGCGTAGACATCGGTTGCCGGCGATCGGGTCTGGAGCGCATAGTCGTTGTATTGCTCGTATGGCGTATAGCCCTCGCGTGCAATCGTCGTCAGCAGCATCGATTCGTTGCCTACCGCCTGCCTGGCGGCGCCGAAGTCGATCAGTACCGGCTTGTTCAGATCATTGATCAGGATATTCGATGGACTGATATCGAGATGCAGCAGGTTGATCGCATGGAGATGGCTCAGCGCGTCGAGTGTCGCATGCAGCCATTGCGTCGCTTGCTCCGCCGTGGGAATCGTCTGCGCATCGATCCGTAATTGTAGCGATCCGCCCTGCAGGCGCTCCATGATGAAATACATGTTGCCCCGGTCTTCAAACGTTTCGTAAACGGCAATGATGCCAGAGTGGCGGACTTCCCTGAGGCTGTAGGCCTCCCGCACGAAGGCGTCCTTGCCTTTCTGATAGCTGTTGCGGTCACTGGGTTTCTGGGGGGTAATCGTGAGTGACAGTGCGTGGCGCCCGCATATCGCTTGCGGGAAATATTCCTTGATCGCCACAGTTGTCCCACTGTTTAACTGGTCCTTTGCCTCGTACACGATGCCAAAGCCTCCGCTGCCGAGCTCACCGACAACCTCGTATTTATTATGGAGAATGGTCCCTTGCGGCAGGCTGTTGACTCCCCAGTTGGGGACATGCACGTCGTTATTCTCGGCTCTCATGGCGCATCCTGGTGAGTGTTCGGGTGGTGATCGTGGCTCCTGCCTGCGCGCTGGCTTGGCTGTCTGGCACGCTTCCCGCCATGCTGCGTGGCAACGTTGTCGTGCCGGTGTGGCTGGTCGGACTGCGATGCTGGACGCGGATGTGTGTCGGGCGATGCAGAAGCGGGCGCCTGTCCGGCGGAGGCCGGCAAGGGCAAAGGCACTGAGAGATTGACGGACGGCGCCACCGGCACTGCGGCTCGCACCGCCGGGGCCGCGCGTACGGCGGGAGGCGGCGCGCGCAATTGCCAGCCTGCCATGGCGCCGGCAGCCAGGCCCAGGGCGAGTCCGGCGGCCGGGGTGCGCCACTGCCACTGCCGCAGCCAGCGCCCGCCGGCATGCCCGTGCGCTGCCGGCAGGGGGAGCGCGGACGGGACATGCGCGGTCCGTACCACCGCCACCGTGATATTGTCGCGTCCGCCGGCCTGGTTGGCCGCTTCGACCAGGCACAGCGCCAGCGCCTGTGGCGACGCGTCGCCGGCGGCCATGGCGGCCAGCGCGGTATCGGACACGTGATCGGTCAGGCCGTCGCTGCACAGGATGAAGAGTTCGCCGGGTACGAGGTCCATGGCGATGGTGTCGGGGATGAACAGGTTGCCGTCGTTGCCGATCACGGCGGTGAGCACCGATTTGGCGCGCTCGTCCCCGCCTAGCGCGGCCGACAGATTGTGGTTGCGGGTCAAGCGCATGAGTTCGCCGTGCGGGCTGCGGCGGTAACACGACGAATCTCCCTGCCAGCAGAGCATGCCTGTGCCGCCGTGAATGAACAGCGCCACGGCTGTGGTGGCCATGCCGGAACGCGCAGGGTCGATATCAGCCGCTTCGAGGACGGTGGCGTGGGCGTCGACGAAGGCGGCGCGCAGGATCGCGCGTAAGGTGTCGCCGTCGAGCCTGGCGGCGTTGATGCTCTTCCCGGCCACGGCCAGCAAGTGCCGGCGCGCGCAGCGTGCGATCGTCGCCACCGCCAGCGCGCTTGCCGCCGCGCCGGCATTGCCGCCGCCAACCCCGTCTGCGACGACCGCAAGACCGATCGCCGGATCGAGGTGGAACGCATCCTCGTTGCAAGTACGCACCTTGCCAGGGTCGCTGGCGGCGCCGAATGCCAGCTCGGCGCCGCCGGTGAACGTGGTAATCGTTGCCATGGAGGCTCCTTGGACGGCTAGAAGGGCGACGCCAGGCTGGCGAGCAGTTTCGCGCTACGGTCGAGGGTGTCCACCACCAGTTGCAGTCCGGTCTGCGTCTGCGTCACCGCGTCGGTGACGCCGCCGACCGTCTTGCCGAGCGCGCCGACACTGTCGACCAGCTTGCCAGTTTCCTGCCTGACCACGGTGTAGCTGGACCTGGCGTCGCGCAGGAAATTCGCCAGTTCATTGTCGTGCAGCGAAGCGAAGGCGATTTCGGTGCTGCCCAGCTGCGCCGCCAGCGTGTACGCGAGCGATTCCAGCGCCTGCCGCGTTTCCGCCAGGGTTGCTCCGATGCGCTGGTGCGCGCCGTCCACGGTTGCCTGGAGCGCGTCGAGCCCCCCGGCAATGCCGTCGTCCAAGCTGTCGACCTCTGCTGTTGCGATGGCGACCTGGGCGGAAGCACGCGCGGCGAGTTCCGCGTCGACGATCGGCATGGTGGTGTCGAAGCTGCGCTGTACACGCTCCTGATGTTCGTCGAGCGCCCCGTTGGCAGCGCCGGTTTGTGCCAGCAGTTCGCCGCACTCCTGCAGCGCAAGAGCATGATCGCTTTCGATCGCCGCGTCGAGCTCGCCCAGGGCGTCGAGCAGGCCGGCCGATCGGGCTGCATGGGTTTCGCCGAGTCGCCCGGCATTGATGGCCGCCTGCTCAACGGCGTGCGTCAGTTGCAGCAGTTTTTGCTCGCTCGACTCGCCGATCCGGACCACCTCCTGGCCGATGGCGTCGAGGCGCGCCGCAGCGCGGTCCTTGAAAGCGCCGATCTTTTCTTGCACCGATGCGAGCCGCTCATCGAAGTCGTCGTATGCAGCCTGATAGCCGGCGCATAGCGCGCGGCATTCATCGATGGCGCGCGCACTCGCGGCGATCGCTTCGGGGCTGGGGTTGTCGCCGTCGGCCATGGCATCCTCTTTAAATGTTAAAGCCAACGATGGCCGCGATCTCGCGAACCCGGTCCATGGCCTCCTTGATCGGTTGTTGGAGCGCGTCGAGTGTCTGGCGCTCCGGCCCCATGGCCTGCCCGGCGCCGCAGGCCTGGCGCCCGAGAGCGGCGACGCGCTGTTCGATTTCGGCGATCACGGTACTGGCGTCGGCCAGGATGCCTTGCAGCACCTGTTTGCCTTCTTGCAGCAGCTCGTTGCGCGCCTTGGCAAGCTGCCGTTCGAGCGGGCCGGTGACATGCTTGTTGGCGCTGTCAAGAATCGCATCGGACATGGCCTGGACCGCAGCGTCGACCTGGTCCTGCGCTTGTGTGTGAACTACGTGCATGTCGCCCTGCAGCGCGCCCAGTGTTCCTTGTGCGGTGGCGGTGACCTGCACCGTCCGCTGTGCGAGTTGCTTGAGCGTGGACGACTGCTGGTCGAGATGGGTGCGCGCATCTTGGGCGTGCTTGTCCGTGGCGGCGGCGAGTGTCTGCAGCGCGCTGTTGCGCTGCTGCGCCCAGGCGTCGATTGTCGTTGCCAGTTCGGCTGCCGTGGCCGCTTCTCCGGTGAGCGCCGCGCGCGCCGTATCGCAGGTATCCTGCGCTGACTTGAGCGCGGCCCGGGTCGCGCTGTCCGCCGTATCAAGCTTGTCGATGGCGTCCTCGGTGGCTGCGGCCAGCGGGGCGAGCATCTCGGCGATGGCGACGGCATGCGCTTGCGCGGTTCCGCACAGCGCCTGCAGTTGCGTCGCCATTTCGGCGGCTGCGTCCTCCAGTTCGACAAGCGTTTGCCCGCAGGCTGCGGCCACGCCATTGAACCTGGTGGCGCTGTCCGCGGCGCGCTGCTCAAGGGCATCGAGGTCGGCCTCCAGGTCGGCGGCATGTTGGCGCAGTTCGTCGATCGAGATCGTCATGGTGCGGCCTGCCCGGGTTAGCCGAAGGACAACAAGTCGCGCATCTCCTTGAATACCTGGACGGCCGCTTCGAGCGCCGGCAGGGCCTGGTGGAACGCAATCAATTCGGGCATGATGCTGCTCAGTGCGGACGTTACCATGACGTTGAGCTCGGTCTCGATGATGGCTTGCGCAATGGCTTTTTCGACGGTGTCGATGGCCAGTTCCTGCAAGCGCTGGCGCGCACCGTCGATCGTCGACGCGATGCCCTCCGCGGCGAAGGCTGCGAGCTCGCGCGTGCTTGCCTCGAGGGAGTCGCAAAACGCGTTTGCTGCCTGGTCGGCGGCATCCATGTAGCTCTCGGCGGCGGTGCTGAAAACGCCTTTCGCCCGCTGCTCAAGCGTATCGAGCGCCGTGTGCAGATACGTGTCGACATCGCTACCCAAGGCGCCGAGCGTGGCGAGCAGGCCGGGCGTGAGCTCATTGCCGATGCCATTGCCGACGCCGCCGAGTTCGGTCCCCATCGCCGCCAGATGCTCGCGGTGTCTCGCCGAGAGCGCCTCGAGCGCCTGCTGAAGGCCATCCTGTGCTTCGTGCAGGCTGCTCCTGGCCTGAGCATCGCTGTGCAAAACGGCCTGTATGCCCGTATCGATGCTGGCGTACGCGGCTGCATGAGCGGCGGCGCATGTCTCGAGCAGTTCGTGATGCGCGTCCGACGCCACCGCCGCTGCCTCTACTTTCGTTTGCAAAAGTACCTTGCAGTTCGCGTCGAGCTCGCGGTCGGCCGCCATTGCCGCCTGTGTAATGGCAGTAGCGGCGCTGTCGATGGCGTCGTTGGCGCAAGTCAGGTCGGCATGGCCGGGCACGCTAATCGATGCAAGATCCGGCGCCGCGTGGCTCAAGGCGTCCATTGCACTGCCAAGCTGCGCCAGCCGGTTGTCGAGCGTCGTATGTATTTGCAGCAAGTCCATTGGGCAGGCCGGTTTCAGGATTCAGTCTAATTGACGCATGATCTCGATCAGCGGCTTGATGGCGTCGAGCAGTTCGATGATCCGGCTCAGCGAGTCGACCAGGCGCATGGCGTCCTCGCCAATCGCGCCCGATAGCTGTTCAGCGCTGCGCCGCAGCGCGTCGAGCGTGTCGGTTACGCCGCCAATGTCGACTTTGACCGCATCCCTGATCTGGCTGAGCAAGAGCGATTCGGCACCCTGCGCCAGCGTATGGATTTCTTGGGTCCATTCTTTGGCCAGCGCCGAGCAGATCGTCTCGACCTTGCGCGCCACGTCGTCGCAGAGCGACTGCAATTTGGCGAACTCGGCAGCTCTTGCTTCGCCGGCGCGCTTCACCGCCGCTTGTACGGCTTCCGACAAACGCTGGTTGTCGTCGGCGCCGGCGTCGCTCAGGGCCGCCCAGGCAGAAAAGCGGTCGGTGATTGTTGTTGCGTCCGCGGCGCTGGCGCTCTCGGTCACTGCGAGCGCAGCCGTTACAGTGCCTGCGGCATTGCCCAGGTTCGCGAGAGCGTCATGGCTGGCGGAGCGATTCTGCGTCGATAGCGTGGCCAGCGCCCCGACCGATTCGGCCAGCCTGGAAGCGTGCAGCTCGATATTGCCTGACAGGTCGTCGAGATCGTTTTCCAGCGCGGTCGCCGAGGTATCGATGCACGTGTCGAGGGCGAGCAAGGAAGCGTCGAGCGTATCGGCCAGTGCATCGAAACCTTGCACGCAAAGGTCGACTCGGGCTTCCAGTCCGTCCAGCGGTACGACATGGGTCTCGGTGAAGCGCTCGCCGATCGCCGTGATCTTCAGTAACAGTGCGCCAGGGTTCACGCCAGCCCTCCTTGTATGTGGAATTGCTTAATGAAACGACAATGATGCGATCCGTTCCGGACCGGCCAGCCAGCTGTCGGCGCGGCCTGGCACCTTGCTGGAGGCCACGCCCAGCGCCTTGTTGCGCTTGCCATCGATGGCGCTCACGCGTAGGCATCCGGTGTCATCAAGGGCGAAGTGAATGTCGATCGCGGCGCCAGCGTCGGCGGGGAATGCCGATTCAAAAACCAGATCGCGGATCACCTCTGCCGTATGGCCAGGAAGCCGGGAGCCGATGCCGATGTTGAATTTCACCTGGCCGTTCTGGTTGGCCCTGACCTGCAGCATGCCCTTGGCGGGAAGCGCGGCGCCGGCCTCGATCAGGGTGTTGAACGGCCGCTCACCTTGTCCCGTACCACCGGTCAGGACACCAACGCTCGCTGCCGCGATGCCGGCCGGGGCGGACGGCGCGCCATGTTGCGCCATCGACAGCGCTACGCTCGCCAGCGGCCTGCGTTTGACGTCGAAGTGGCTTGCGTTGCCCGACGATGAAAGATGCTCGACCAAACCCAGTGGCACGGCATCGTCGCCCAGCAGGTACAGTTCGTCGACGGGCGGGTGGGCCGCCAGGGCCCCGAACAGGCTGGAAAAGGCCGGGTTGAAAACAGCCCGGATCGCCGACTGCGCCTCGTTGAACGACACTGCGCGCCGGCGCAGGGCGCTATCGATCACGTCCGCCAAAAAGGGAGTGCAGTGCGGGTCTCCAGTCGATCGCGTGTCGGCGTACCATGTGACGAACTCGTGCCATACTTTATGCGCCGACCAGGCCGGGATATTGGGTGGCGGTGTGTTGCTTTCAGTCAGGTCATCATAAACACGGCGCAGGCCGCTGTGGTTCGGTACCGCGAGCGCCTTTTGCCTGCCTTCAGCGCCCAAGGCAATCCATGCCTGGTCCTGCAGGATGGCAAGCAGGGCCTGCGACCCCTTCGCGTTGCGGTGGTGCAGGTATTGTTCCAGCGCGGTGGCGATTCCCTGCAACTGGACTGGGACGCCGAGGACTACGCCGAGGAAGGATTCGAGCCGCCGCTGGTCGAGGCGGTCAAGCTCGCAATCGAGCGCAATCAGGAAGCGCTCGACCTTTGCGCCCACTTGGGCGGCATCGGCCCGGGCTTTTCGCGCCAGCAGGCCGAGCGCGCCTTCGCTCGACAGCCCAACCGCGCCCTCGCCCGCGCCGGTGACGATGCCGTCGAAGTCGCGCAGGTCGGTGCAGCGAAAGACATACAGCGCCCTCGTCAGCGCGGCGAGTTCGCTGCAAATGGCTGCCGTACCGACCCATGCCTGGGCCCCCGCAAGTGTCAGTTCGTTCGGTCGCGCATCACGGGCGGCGCCCGATGAGCGAATCGTGACGGCGCTTCCGACCGCGTCGCGTGCGGCCGCGTAATGATGTGCGCCCAAAAACAGGATGGACAAGGTGCTCATGGCTGGACCGCATGTGGCGGGTTGTCGGCTGCAACCAGTGGCGTACGCGGAAAGGCGACGCGGCGGTGCGGCGATGCGGGGGGCGGGACAATCATGCCGGCGCCCGGCAGCGCAGGCGCGGAAGGCGGCGCCGATGTCGGCGATGCAGGAGGCTGCGGGGCAGGCGGGGGCGGCGCGACGTTCCCGGCGGGCGCGGGCGGTGCAGCCTGGCCGGAAAAATTGGCGGCGGCGAGCGTCAGTGCCGGTTCCGCTTGCGGCTCGTAATGAGCGATGAGGTTGCTTGCTTGCTGGACGACGAGCTGGAGGCCGGCCTGCTTTTCCTTGATGATCCACGTCAGCACGTCAATGTCGTTGTGCAGTTTGTTGGCAGCGGCGCTGGTCGCGATGGTGTATTGATTGACATGGTCATCGGCCTTGCTCATGAACTCGGCAAATTCTTTTTTCAGACGGGCGATGACATCGGCGTAGGCATGATGGCGCAATTTTTCTCCATCCTTCAGCGCTTTTTCGGTGGATGCGACGAGGTTCGAGCGGAGTTTGAGCCCGAGTTCCTCGATCTGCTTGCTCTCCATGCGCGGCATTTGCCGGGCGATGAGAGGTATCAGGACCACGACAGCGCCCGCCGCGATCAGGGTGATCCATGCACGCACGTCCTTCATCCCGGATGTGCCCGCTCCCGCGGATGTCGGGATTTCTCGAGCGCCGGGCGTGGAAAACACCTTGACGCCCGCTGCGGCGGCAATGCTGAAGAAAAGAACGATGGCCATGAGGTTCTGGATCACACCTTTGGACTTGTTGAAAATACCCATCAATCCGCCGGATACGAATTTTTCGGGCGTGCCCGGATTGACCCGAAAGCCGCCTCCAAGCGCCGCCGGCAGTGGCGGTGGCGGCGTCAGCTCCAGCGCAGCCATGCTCTCGTCGGGCAACAGCGGGACCATCTTGTCGGCGACGGATTGCCTGGTTTCTTCTTGCAATTGCCTTATCCGGGCGCAACCTTTTTTAAACACGTTTGCCGAAATTGTTGCGATTTGCACCTGGATGTCGAGACACCTTGCCTCTTTAATTGTCAGCAAGAACTCATGGGCAAGCAAACTTCCATACCAGATTGGCGGGGAGCTGAGCACGCGGTCACCCGCGCCGTCGGGATCGGTCCATTCGACCGACTCGGGACCGAGGACGCCGACCAGCGAATCGGCAGTGGCCAGGAGCGGTTGCTTGAGATGGTCTTCGAGTGTGCGGATGGCCGTGTCAAAGTTCGACCTGATTGCCGCGCAGACATCTTTCCAGGCGCTATCGGAAAATACCCGCCCAGCGGACACTTCTGGTAGCTTGTGGGCCAGGAGCGTTATCGCATGGACCGCCGCCACCCGTTCGCCTTCCAGCTGCAATTGCTTGCGCGCACGCTTGGCCAGCGCCGCATAGTGCATCGCCGCCAGCGGGAGACGCATATCCTGCAAGAGCGCGGGAAGCGTCTCTGGACGGAGTTCATGCGTTGGCAAGGACGAAGCAATGACGCGCTTCAGCGCACTGGCGGCGGCGAGACGGGTCGTGTTGCTTTTGTCAAGCAACACGACTGCGGCGTGGGCGTTGCCGAGTAGCGTCGCAAGCGAATCAAGTGCTGTAGAAGAGCCTGCTCCCGGGCCGACCACGACGATGTGGACAAAGCGTTGCAGGTAGTGCGCCACGTGGGCGCCGGCCGTAGCCGGATTGAGGTTGTGTGCCAGCAGGAGACGTATCCAGGGAGCGCCGGTAATGTCTTCATTGGCGACCGCCAGACGCAATTCCGGCAATGGATCGGCGCCGCCAAAAACCGTCCGCGGCGCCTGCGCCAGCGCATGAAATTGCGCCAGCCCCTCGCCCTGCCTTTTGCGGAACAGTGTCAGCGACGCCGTCTCGTCGTGCATCGGAAACGCCTTCGGCGAGAAGGCAGGAAATTCGCCCGGCGAACCCAGCAACATTACGGTGACAGGCCGTTCGGCGATGTCGGCCGCCTCGGCCTCGAGCGCCCGGAAAAACGACTGGCCGGCAGCGGCGGACGTGAATTTTTTTGCCCGCTCATCGCACGCATCAATGAACGTCCGCATCCTTTCCGGTTGCATATTCGCTCCTGGTGCCGGGACGATAGATGATCTAGTATATACACGCCGGCGTGGCATTGAAATGAGTATCGCTGGGTTGGGATTTTTAGTAGTATGTAAGCCACATTTGGTGAGCTTGTCGGTCGTTACTGCAATGCGCCCGTGCTTGGCGAGCTGCAGCGCAAGATGATCATTTGGCCGCATCATTGAAAACGGGGGGATCATGCGTTTTCTGTTCGCGCTGGCAGCAGCCTGCTCCTTGCCTACGCCTGCGCCTGCGCTTGCCATGGCATGCGGGCTTGGTCCGCAATTCGCGACAGCCATCATCCGCTCGACTCCTGTCGATGCGGCGGCTGAGTGGTCGTGCATGGCGGCCCCTGTCGATCTCGACGCGCTTGCGCCGCGCCCCGGCGCCGGCAGCTTCGGCGCCGGCCGGGCTGAAGGCAAGCGGCATCAGGGTGTCGACCTGATGCTTGTCGATTATTCGAGGCAGTGTCTTGGAAGCACGGACGGGATCAAGGCCGCAACCTTCCACGTCCATGCGATCGCGGATGGCACGGTTGCCTACGCGCGTGCCAATACAGCGGCAAGCTGTCCGCCAGAGAGGCCCGATTGCAAGCTCGCGTCCACGGGCCTCGGGCTGACGATTGTCATCGATCACGGCACTGGGGTGTATTCGCTGTACGCCCATATGGCCCAGGATCCGGCGACGAATCGATGTCTGCCCGAGAGTCTGTTGCGGGAAGGTAAAACGATGCGTGTCAAGGTCGGCCAGCGTGTCACTGCCGGCGAGGTCATCGGATTCCTGGGACAGCTCGGTCCGGGCATCAGCGAGTACGGTAAGCCAAGCGGCAACGCCGTCGCCACTGCCGAGGCCGTCCAGCTGCACTTCGAGCTGTTCCGGGCGCCGCCGGGAAGGTCATCGTTCTCAAGCATCGCGGCGATCGTTCCGGCTGCGGAGCGTGGAAAAATCGACCCCAACACTTTCCTCGCGAGATTCCAGCGGCGCCCATGAAGGCGGGCGTTGTCCCGGCCTGCTGCTCGGGCGTCTCTCAAATTCTAATGCGCCGGCCCCCCCCACCAGGTGCGGCGCATCCGATGAGCGCGGCCTTTGGGTGCAAAACCACTTGGATCATTTTAAGTTCGGCTGTTTTTTACACGGAGGGCGTGCAAGCTCCAACCACGAGAATCCGGCGACCATGGCGATATGGCGAGCCATTGGCCTTAATCATCGTGACATCGATCTTGACGGCGGCAACATCGGCGTCGAGTCGCGCGACACAGGATTCCATGCCGTGCCTGCTCGACCTACGTCAGAACGCGTAGCGCGCCGTTACTTGCACCGAACGCGGCGCTCCTGGCAAATTCAGGTTGCCGTTGCTGCCGTGCCCCGCCACGATGTACTGGCGGTCAGCCAGGTTCATCGCGTTGACCTGGATATCGACCTTGCCCTGGCGGTAGTACGCCATGGCGTCGATGGTGGCGTAACCGGGCAGCGACACCGTGTTGCCGGGATTGGCGAAGCGCTCGCCCACCGCATTCACGCCGCCGCCCACGCCAAAGCCATTGCCGAGCGTCTTGGTCAGCCACACATTGCCGCTATGCACCGGCGTGAGCGTCGGGCGCTTGCCCTGCACCGGCTGGCCGGCGTCCATCGCCACCGACGACACCGCCCGCGCATCCAGGTAGGCATAGCCCGACCACAGCTGCCAGCCGTCGCCCAGCTTGCCGGCGAAGGTCAGCTCGACGCCGTCGCTGCGCTGGGTGCCGATGGGAATCAAGCGATTGGTGGTCGGGTCGGTGGCCTTGATGTTGGTGCGCTCGAGGCGAAACAGCGATACCGAGGCGGTCGCATTGCCGTCGAACAGGTCGAATTTGGCGCCGACTTCCTTGTTGGTGGTTTCCTCCGGCGCGATCTGGGCATTGTTGGCGGCCAGCGCGAACGATTCGCCGGATGGCTGGAACGACTTGCTGAACGAGCCGAAGTACGATTGCGTCTCGCCCGGCTGGTACACCAGTCCGGCGCGCGGACTCCAGGCGCGGTCCACCCGGGACAAATTCGACTGCCCGGCGCGGCGTTCGAGCGTGCTTTGCTCGAAGCGGTCGAAGCGCACCCCGGCCAGCGCCTTCCACTGCGCCGACAAGGTGGCCATATCCTGCACGTAGGCGCTGGCGACCTTCATCACGCCCAGGTTGTCGGTCGAGGGCGCGGCGCTGACCGTGAACGGCAGCACCGGGGCGACCGGATTGAACAGATTGACCCGGGCGATATTGTTCTGGCTGCGGAACAACTGGTCTTTCTCTTGCTTGCCGATCTCCACGCCGTACAGCAACTGGTGGCGCATGCCGGCCAGGTTGGCCACTTGCTTGAGCTCGGTCTGGTTGAAGTAGCCGCTCTCGTCGCGCCGCACATTGCTGCGGTTGAGCGAGGCGGTCAGCGCCTTCTCGTCGACCGAACCGGCCAGTGTATTGTTGCGGTCCAAGGTGTAGTGATAGTGGCGCAAGGCATTGCGCACGGTCCACGCATCGTTGATGCGGTGATCCAGGGTGAAGCCGAAGGCTTTCACTTCGGCTTCGGAGTAATCGTTGGCCTTGGCATTGGCGGCGCCATAGTAGGTGCCGGCCGCCACGTCGACGGGCTTGCCACGGTACGAAGGCACGCCAAAATCGGTCACGCGCTTGTCGTTCAGGTATTCGGCCTGCAACAGCAGTTTGGTGGCGCTACCGATATTGAGCGAGACCGACGGCGCAAACGCTTCGCGGTCGAGGAATTGCTGGTCGCGGTAGCTGTCGGCGCGTTCGACGGCGCCGGTGACGCGAAATGCCAGCGGGCTGGCGCTATCGGCGCGCGCCACGTCGATCTCGGCGCGGCGCTGGTTCCAGCTGCCGGCCTGCAGGCTGACTTCATTCTTGTTGATGCCGGGCTTCTTGCTGATCCGGTTGATCAATCCGCCCGACGAGCCGCGCCCGTACAGCACCGAGGCCGGCCCCTTGATGATTTCCACCTGCTCGGTGTTGGACAGGTCGCGGAAGTACAGCGCATCGTCGCGCATGCCGTCGACAAACTGGTCGGCAATCGCGGTAAAGCTGCGAATCGTCACCTGGTCGCGCTGGCCGTCGCCGTGCGACAGGCCGATGCCCGGCACCGCCTTGAGCACATCCTGCAGCGAGCGCGCGCCCTGGTCGCGCAGCACGGACAGGGGCACCACGTTGACGGTTTGCGGAATGTCGCGCAGCGGCGCGTCGATCTTGGTGGCGCTGGTCGAACTGGCCGGGTTGTAGCCGGCGTCCTGGTCGCGCGTGGCGGTGACGGTGATTTCTTTCAGTTCGGCCTGGGCCTGCGCGAGGGCAGGGACGGACAAATAGGGGAGTGCCAGCGCGATGATGACGGCCAGCCGTTTCTGTTGCATTGCCATGTGACGTCCTTGTTCTTATACGTTTACTACGAATGATAATGATTCCCATTCATATTATTGCCGAGCAACGTCAATATGGCAAATTTATGTGAGATGCATAGGCCGGCGTCAGAACAGGTTCCGCTGCAAGGTCGTCAGGCTGTGGAAGTCGTCGCCCAGGAAGGGCAGGATGGCGTCGGCGACCGGTTGCAGCTGGCGCGTGACGTAGTGGTCGTAATCGATGCGCGAGCGCTGCGTTTCCAGCGGTTCGGGCCCGGCCAGGGTCATCACATAGCGAATCGGCCCGCCGCGCTGGTATTGCAGCGGGCGGCCGTGCAGGCGGTTGAAGTCGTCGGCCAGGCGCGCCGCGCGCACCGGCGGCGGGGCGGCGCCCTGGTATTCGTCGAGCGGCCGGCGGATGCGCTTGCGGTACACCAGCAGCTCGTCGAAGTCGCCGCGCAGGGTGCTCTCGACGTATTCGCGCACGTACTCGCGGTATGGTTCGCGCTTGAAGATGCGCAGGTACAGCGCCTGCTGGAACTGCTGCGCGAGCGGCGTCCAGTCGCTGCGCACCGTCTCGAGGCCCTTGAACACCATCTCTTCGCCGCCGCCGGCCTGGCCGGTCAAGCCGGCGTAGCGCTTCTTGCTGCCTTCTTCCGAATTGCGGATGTTCGGCATCAGGAAGCGCCGGTAGTGGGTTTCGTATTGCAGTTCGAGGGCGCTGGGCAGGCCGAATTCCTGTTGCAGGTGCTCGCCCCACCAGGCGTTGACGTGGGCGACCAGCGCGCGCCCGATCTCGCCGGCCTGTGCGTCGTCGTGCGCGCCGCCCAGCCACACGAAGGTCGAATCGGTGTCGCCGTAGATCACCTGGTGGCCGCGTTCCTCGATCAGTTCGCGCGTGCGGTGCATGATCTCTTGCCCGCGCAGGGTGATCGAGGACGCCAGGCGCGGGTCGAAGAAGCGGCAGTGGTCCGCGCCCAGCACGCCGTAGAAGGAATTCATGATGATCTTGAGCGCCTGCGACAGCGGCTTGTTCCGTTCGCGCTTGGCCGCCTCGCGGCCCTCGGCGATCTGGCTGACGATGGCCGGCAGGCAGTGCTTGTCGCGCGAAAAGCGCGCGCCGCGAAAGCCCGGCACGGTGCCATCGCTCTCGCCTTGCAAGCCTTCGACCAGGCCGACCGGGTCGATCAGGAAGGTGCGGATGATCGACGGGTACAGGCTTTTGTAATCGAGCACAATGACCGAATCGTACAGGCCCGAACGCGAATCCATGACGTAGCCGCCAGGGCTGTTTTCGCCGGCGATATCGCCCTGGTTGGGCGCCACGTAACCGTGGCGGTGCATGCGCGGCAGGTACAGGTGCTCGAAGGCGGCCACCGAGCCGCCGCCGCTGCGGTCGACCGCCAGCCCGGTCACGCTGGCGCGTTCAAGCAGGAAGGGCAGCAGTTCGGTCTTGTCGAAAATGCGGGTGACCAGTTCGCAGTCCTTCAGGTTGTAGTGCGCCAGCGCCGGCTTGTCTTCGTTGAAGCGGCGCTCGATTTCGGCCATGCGCTGGTAGGGATTGTCGATCGCCTTGCCTTCTCCCAGCAAGGTGCGGCTGACGTTTTCGAGGCTGTACGAGGAAAAACTCCAGGTGGCCGACTTGAGCGCGTCGATGCCGTCGATGATCAGGCGCCCGGCCGCGCCGGCGAAAAAGTGCTGGCGCGTGCTGTGCTCGCGCCACTCCATCGGGCTGCCGTCGCGACCGAGGCGCAGCGGCACGCCGCAGCGCTCGGCGTGCTTTTGCAGCACGCGCAGGTCGAACTGCACCACGTTCCAGCCGATGATGGCGTCCGGGTCGTGCGTGGCCAGCCATGCGTTGAGGCGTTCGAGCATCTGCGCATGGCTGTCGCAGTACTCGAGCGCGAAGTCGAGCGGGGTATCCGGGCCGTTGGGCGGCCCGAGCATGACCACCTGGCGCTGGCCGCAGCCTTCGAGCGCGATCGAATACAGGTCGCCGCGCGCGGTCGTTTCGATGTCGAGCGAGGCCAGTTTGAGGCGCGGCCGGTAGCCGGACGCCGGCTTCAACGGGCTGTCGGGCGCGTCGTGGAACAGCACCGGCGCGGTGATGAAGCGCTCCATCAGGTAACGCTCGGGCGGGCGGATGTCGGCCTCGTAGACGTCGATGCCGTACTCGCGCAGGCGCTTCGCTTGCCGGGTCAACTGGCGGTACTGCTGGCAGTACAGGCCGAACACGGGCCGCTGGCCGAAGTCGCGCAGGGCCAGCGTGCGCAGTTCGCAGCCGCGCTCGCCCTGCAACAGCGCCGCGACCTGCGCGCGCCACTGCTCGGGAATGAAGGCGACCGAGAGCTGCTTGGCGAGGCGGATATGGCGCGGGCCATCGTCGGTGGCAAGCCAGAAGTCGACCTCGGTGCCGGCCGGCGTATCGCGCCAGTGGCGGGTCAGGATAAACCCCTGCTGCGGTTGATTCAAATGACTACCTCGGAAGTGCTGCAAGTGAAGGTGCGCCGGGGAGCGGCGGTTCGTGTATTTTAAGCGATGTCCGCCATGTTGGCTGGCATGAAATGTTGCAACTGTTGAAATGGCGTTGAGTTATGATAGTTGATCGACTATTATCGACCTTTTGCCCATCATCGTTCCTGACGAAACCCCTACTCAATGAAAAGCTACCTGGCCCTCGCCCTCGCTGCTGTTGTCTCCCTCACTGCATGCGACAACAAGATCGAGGCAAACGACAAGAATATCAGCCTCGCTGTTGCGAACTATCTCGACAAGAAGGGTGAACTTTGCCTGGAGTTGACCGAGTGGCCGCTGTCCATTTCGCCCTCCGACATGGAGAACAAAGACGTCATCCCCGACGCGCTGGTCCCAAAAATGGAGGCATTGAAAGCGCTCGGACTGACTGCAGAGGCGCCTGGCGGAAACGATCCGAACGACACCAATCCGTACAAACCGGAAGTCGTGGTCAAGCGTTATGTGCTCACCGACGCCGGGAAAAAGATCTACCGCGAAAAGGAAGTGACCAAATACGATTACAGTAACAAGACCTCGAAGAAGGTCATTGAAGGCGACCTTTGCTATGGTCAAAAGAAGCTCGTCAAAGTGATCAACTGGACCACCCCGGCAAAGGCGGGCAAGTGGCTGTTCGTGAACGTGACGTATGCGTACAAGATTGACAAGGTGGCCGACTGGGCCAAGCGGCCGGAACTTTCGGCGGCCTTCCCCGAGATCGCGGAAAACCTTGCGGAAGCGGGCAAAATGGAGAAGAAAGTCCTGCTCAAATTGAACGAGCAGGGCTGGGACGAATATGACATCGGCTTCGACTGAACCAGGCGCGCCGTGCCGGGCGATGCGATGAGAATGGCTTCGGCGGCCCTGCCGCTGCGCCTGTTGATGGCGGCCGCGCCCTTGCTGCTGGCCGCCTGCGGCACCTTGGGCGCGGCGGCGCAGGCCGAATCCGGCGCCGCCGGCGCGTTCGTCGATGTGTGGGGCCGCTGGGCCGACTCCGGTGGCGACATCGCCGCCGCCGTGACCTGGGAACGCAAGGTGCAGCCCGGCGTGACCGTGGCCGAGATCGAAGATGCGTTCGCCAGCGTGGCGGCGGAAGAAAACCTGAAGATGGTCGGCAGCCTGCCGCTGTCGGCGGAATTGCAGACACGCTCGGGCCAACCGCAACAGTTCCTCAAGGTGTACTCCTATTGCGACCCCGAGACCGCGCGCCTGATGGTCGAGTTCAGCCCGCACATGGCGGCGTTTCTGCCCTGCCGCATCAGCGTGCTGGAAAAAGAAGACGGCCTGTGGATCTACACCATGAACATGGACATGCTCACCATCATGGGGCGCAAGCTGCCGCCCGCGCTCAAGCCGCGCGTCAAGCGCGTGCGCGACGCCGTCTGGAAGATGCTCGAGCGCGGCGCACGCGGCGAATTCTGAGACCTCGTCGAGCAGGACTTGGAACGCCTCACAAAACCGGTCACTTGGCCTAAGAGCAACACCATCGTACAATGAGCCATTGTGACCGGTAGCTTTCGGCCATAACTGGTCATCCGATAGCCAACTGAACCGTTCAACAAGCAAATTGGGACGTGGTAGCAATGATCGTTAAATTTCTTGCTTTTCTGTTGATCCTAGTTGCTGCCTACTTGAGTTGGTGGGCAGTTGAGTATGCAGCACCAGCTTGGTTTCTCGCCGCTGCATTCCCCCTTATTTGCGGCGTCGGCTTAATTTTCCGTCGTCGTTGGGCTAGTTTCCTTTGGTATTCAATTGCCGTTGTCACTAGCGCATGGTGGATCTTTACAATATTGTACATGGCCCTTAATGGATGGCCGGTTCAGAGGGGCGAGGAGACCTTAATTTCCCTGATATCCGGCGCTTTGCTTTTGGTCGTCTGCGTAGGCGGCACGTTGGCTGTTCGAAAGCAGTTTAGGCAAATCGGGCTACTTTGAATCGTGGAGCAGATGTCACCACGCATAATCGGTCAGGCCCCCTTTGCACCCCTGAGAAAGTAGAAATAGATGAAAGTATCAAATTCAATCACCCTGCTGCTGCTCATTTACGTCAATAGTGCAATTGCAGGCGGCGGTCCTTCGTTCGAAAGCTTACGAGCCCAATCGCATAGGGATTCGCGGGTACCAGAAGGCTTGGCTTGGGAGCAAAAGAATGCTGCGGAAGCGGGGGCGAAGCTAACCCCCGTCATTAACGAGTGCCGGAAAACTGCCCCGGAAGGTAAGGAAAATAGCTTCTCTCTGCTGGTGAGTTTGTCAAAACATGGCGTGCCTTTGAAGGTACTCGTTTCGCCTGAAACGAAATTTTCTGAATGTGTGCGGTCGGGTGTCTCGGGCTTCAATTTTTCTGACGCTCCCTGGACAGGCTACTGGTTGGAAATCAATATCGGGAAATGACCAACACGAGCTCGTAAAGTCGCGCGATGCCGAACGGCCACGACTTAAAACAGCGAGCCGACCTCCACCAAGCCTTTCTTTCGCTTGCCTGCTCACTCATCTGTTGGAAGTACGTCGAGAGATTTTGTCAGGCGCTCTTAATCTTCGTTGTTCACGCCCGACGATTCCGGGGCAGCCCCGGTAGCGGCGCGGGCATACAGGAATTTTGCTGCGATGCTGGCCAGCACGGCCAGCGTTCCAATCGTTTCCAACAAAGCGTCGAGCATGATGTTCTCCGTCGTGAGAGGCCCGGCAATGTGCGGCTCATGCATGCCATCGTAGTCGGCCGGCTCCAATCGCGCAATCTGGCAATTCCGGTGCTACACTTCGGCAATTCCGAAAGCACGAGACACACCATGCGCTTCGACCTGACCGATATCCGCGTGTTCCTGAGCGTCGTCGAATGCGGCAGCCTGACCCAGGGCGCGCGCGCCATGCACCTGGCCTTGGCATCGGTCAGCGAACGGATTGCCGGGATGGAGGCGGCGCTCGGTGCGCCTTTGCTCGAACGCAATCGACGCGGGGTGCGTGCCACCGCCGCAGGCGAAGCCTTGGTCCGGCATGGACGTTCGATCGTGGATCAGGTCGAACAGATGCGCGGCGAACTGCGCACGTATGCAACGGGCCTGAAAGGGCGCATCCGGCTGCTGTCGAACACGGCGGCGATGGCGGCATTCCTGCCGCCCCGGCTGTGCCAGTTCCTGGCCGCGCATCCCGACCTGTCGATCGACCTGGAAGATCGTCCCAGCCTGGACAGCGTGCAGGCGCTGGTGGAGCGGCGCGCCGACCTGGGCATCCTCTCGGACGTGACCGATTTCGGCCCCTTGCAGACGCACCTGATCGCCAGCGACCAGCTGGTCGTCATTGCCAGCCGTTCGCATCGGATCGCCGGGCACACGCAGGTGGCCTTTGCCGATATCCTGGGCGAGCCCATCGTGGGCATGGCCGATACCGCCCTCACCATCCACCTGGCCGAACGCGCGGCGCGCCTGGGCCGCCAGCTCGACTACCGGATTGCGTTGCGCAACCCCGAGCATATCGCGATGCAGGTGGAGGCGGGGGTCGGTGTGTCGATCCTGTCCGATGTGCTGGCCCGGACACTGCGCCGCGAGCTCGCCATTGTGCCGCTCTCGGAAGCCTGGGCCACGCGCCAGCTGTACCTCTGCGCACGCGATTTTGCCGCGCTGACCCCGCACGCACAGTTGCTGGCGCGGCAGATGCTGGAAGGCGCAGACTAGTGTTGTTTTCCGCAGTGCAACATCGAAATCGCTTGTGCAATCCCTGCGCATTTGCTTACATGCGTATATCGGCATTTCTTTAGACCTCAAACAAAGCATGGATCCCGACCTCGACAGTGAACAGATGAGCGAAGTGTTCGAAGAAGTATCGAACTATTTTGCGCTGCTGTCCGAGCCGACCCGGCTCAAGATCCTGCACGCGCTGTGCAATGGCGAGCGCACCGTGGGCGCGATTGTCGGCGATATCGCCGCCACCCAGGCGAATGTGTCGCGCCAGCTCAACATGCTGTACCGCGCCCGCATCCTGGGGCGCCGCAAGGAGGGCGCGCAGGTGTATTACCGGATCGAAGACCAGAATACGATCGCCCTGTGCCGCACGGTGTGCAGCCAGATGGCGGAAAAGGTCAAGAGCAGCCGCCGCATGGGGCAGGGCGCGATCCAGGGATTCATGGGCGCGGACGGCTGAGGAAGGCGGACGCACTTCATGTCGAAAGTGCAATATGCTCAATTGGTTATATGAGCATATGGTCATATAAGTAAGTGGTAACGATAGCCGCGTGCGGCGATGTTCAACAAGCAAGCGAGAGGTGGTGGTCATGACGACTCCGATACGCAAAACCGGCCGCGTGCAGGCCGCCCCCGAGCATTTTCTCGACCGCGCGCTGGTCGAGGAGATCAACCGCGCCGGCGTCGACGATGCGCGCCGCGGCTTCCTGCGGCGCAGCTTCCTGGCCGCCGGCGCCGCCATGGGCGCGGGCACGGCGCTGGCGCAGGACAGCGGCGCGGGCGACCCCAACATCCTGATCCTGCCCGCGCATTCGCGCACCCTGGGTAAACCGGTCGCCACCAATCCCTACGGCCAGCCCTCGCAGTACGAGGCCAATCTGCAGCGGCGCGAGTCGCCCGGGCTGACCCGGGTCGGCGCGGCCTCGGTCTCGTTCACGCCCTTGCAGGGGCTGTTCGGCATCATCACGCCGTCCGGCCTGCACTTCGAGCGCCACCATCAGGGCTGGCACGATATCGATCCCACCAAACACCGTTTCATGATCAACGGCCTGGTGAAGAACCCCAAGGTCTACACCATGGACGACCTGATGCGCATGCCGTCGGTGTCGCGCATGCACTTCATCGAGTGCGGCGCGAATACGGCGATGGAGTGGGGCAATGTGGCGGTGCCCTCGGTCCAGTATTCGCACGGCATGCTCAGTTGCAGCGAGTTCACCGGCGTGCCGCTCTCGGTGCTGCTGGAAGACTGCGGTGTCGACAAGCACCGCGCCAAAGTGGTGCTGGCCGAGGGCGCCGACGGCTCCTCGATGACGCGCACCATTTCGCTCGAACGTGCGCTGGACGACGTCATCGTGGCCTGGGCCATGAATGGCGAAATGCTGCGCCCGGAACACGGTTACCCCTTGCGCCTGGTGGTGCCCGGCGTGCAGGGCGTGTCCTGGGTCAAATGGCTGCGCCGCATCGAAGTGGGCGACCAGCCCTACGCCACCAAGGACGAGTCCCTGCACTACATCGACGCCATGCCGGACGGCAGCTTTCGCCAGTACACCTCGATCCAGGAATGCAAGTCGGTGATCACCACGCCCTCGGCCGGCCAGCGTCTGCTCGATACCGGGTATTACAACATCACCGGGCTGGCCTGGTCCGGGCGCGGCAAGATCAAGCGGGTCGATGTCTCGGTCGATGGCGGGCGCAACTGGCGCACGGCGCGCCTGGAAACGCCGCTGCTGTCGAAATGCCTGAGCCGTTTCAATATCGATTGGGACTGGAACGGTGCGCCGGCCGTGCTGCAATCGCGCGCCATCGACGAGACCGGCTACGTGCAGCCGAAAATCAATGAACTGCGCGCGGTGCGTGGCACCCGCTCCATTTATCACAACAATGCAATCCAGTCGTGGCAGCTTGCGCAATCGGGGGAGGTGTCTAATGTCCAGCTTGACTGAAGCGGCGCTTGCGCTGGCCGTGGCGGCGCTGTTCTCCAGCGCCGGCGCCGCCCCGGCCAGTAAACCCGGGCGCAGCGCCACCCCACAGGAAGTGGCTGCCTGGGATATCGATGTGCGTCCCGATTTTGCCGGCCTGCCCAAGGGCTCGGGCAGCGTGCTGGCCGGGCAGGCGGTCTGGGAAGGCAAGTGCGCGTCCTGCCACGGCACCTTCGGCGAGTCGAACGAGGTGTTCACGCCGCTGATCGGCGGCACCACGGCCGAGGATGCCGCGAAAGGCCGGGTCGCCTCGCTCACCAATGGCCGCCAGCCGCACAAGACCACCCTGATGAAAGTGGCGACCGTGTCCACCTTGTGGGACTACATCAACCGCGCCATGCCCTGGACCGCGCCCAAGTCGCTCACCACCGACGAGGTGTATGCGGTGACCGCCTACATGCTCAACATGGGCGAGGTGGTGGCGGACGACTTCGTGCTGTCGGACCAGACCATGGCGCAGGCCCAGCAGCGCATGCCGAACCGGCACGGCATGGTCACCAGCCACGGCTTGTGGGATGTCAAAGGCAAGCCCGACGTCAAGAGCGTGGCGTGCATGAAGAACTGCCCGGTCGACGGCAGCGTGCGCTCGTCCTTGCCGGAAGCGGCGCGCAATGCGCACGGTAACCTGGCCCAGCAGACACGGGGCTTCGGCGCCACCCGTGGCGTCGATACAACACAGCCCGCGCCGACGGCACGCCTGCCAGGCGCTGCGGCGCCGGCAGCGGCGGCCGGCGCACCGGAACCGGCGGCGCTGGCGCTGCTTCAGCAAAACGCCTGCCTGGCCTGCCACGCCGTCGCCAGCAAGCTGGTCGGCCCGAGTTTCAGGGCGGTGCGCGAGAAATACCTGGGCGACAGCAAGGCTGCGACGACCCTGGCCGGCAAGATCAAGCAGGGTAGCGCCGGCGCCTGGGGCGAGGTGCCGATGCCGGCGCAGGGGCATCTCAAGGATGCCGATATTGCCACGATGGTCGTTTGGATTCTGGCAACACCCAAATGAACGGATGTGGCCGGCGACTACCCGGATCGGGTAGTCTTGTTTCAAAGCGTAATCCTGTTCCACGCCACCGGCGCGATATCGTCGCCCCCGCGCAGGCGGGAGGCCAGGTTTGACGCGCTGCCGCTGCGCTACCAGCTTGGTTCCCCGCCTGCGCGGGGACGACGGTGGGGTGGCGTGCGACGCACTACCTTTTATTAACTGGAGAAGATGATGAATCAGAGTCGACGCAAGCTCATGCGCATTACCTCGGTGCTGGGCGCGGCCTTCGCCGCCGGGCTGCTCAAACCGTCCGATGTGTTCGCGGCCGAATGGAGCCAGAAAGTGTTCGACGCCAAAAGCCTGGAGGCGGTGCTCAAGGAGCTCGGCGGCGATAAATTCGTGGTCAGCCCCGACATCTCGATCACCGGCCCGGATATTGCCGAAAACGGTGCCGTGGTGCCGGTCTCGGTCGCCAGCAAAGCGCCCAACACCGATTTCATGGCGATCCTGGTCGAAAAGAACCCGAATACCCTGTCGGCCAGCTTCAACATCCCGCCCGGCACCGAACCGGCCGTCACCACGCGCGTGAAAATGGGCGGCACCTCGAACGTACACGCGCTGGTGCGCGCCGACGGCAAGTGGCTGCTCGCGTCCAAGGAAATCAAGGTCACGCTCGGCGGCTGCGGCGGCTGAGCCGCCGCCCACGCTTCTTTCCCACATCGACAAAGGAAACCATCATGGCTGATCCAATGCGCATCCGCGCCAGCGCCACCGGCGAGCTGGTTGAAGTAAAAATCCTCATGCGGCACGACATGGAAACCGGGCAACGCAAGGATGCGGCCGGCAAGGTCGTCCCCGCCCATTTCATCAAGACCCTGGTGGCCAAGGTCGGCGACAAGGTCGTGTTCGACGCCAGCTTCGGCCCCTCGGTCTCGAAAGATCCCTTCCTGTCGTTCAAGTTCAAGGGCGCGGCCAAGGGCGACAAGGTCAGCGTGACCTGGGTCGACACGGCCGGCGACACCCGCACCGATGAAGGCACGATCACCTGAGTTCCCACGCACAATAACAACAAGGAGACGACCATGATCCACCGGCACAAAGTTGTGCTCGCTTCAGGACTGCTGGCCGCGTTCGGCGCGGCGTTCGCGCAGACGTCCAGCACCGACGAGATTGCGAAGTACCGCCAGATGCTGGCCGACGGCAATCCCGCCGAGCTGTGGGAAATGCGCGGCGAAGAACTGTGGAAGACCAAGACCGGCCCGAACAAGGTGTCGCTGGAGAAATGCGACTTCGGCAAAGGCGCAGGCGTGCTCAAAGGCGCGTACACCGAGCTGCCGCGCTACTTCAAGGACGTCAACAAGGTGATGGACCTGGAACAGCGCCTGGTCCACTGCCGCGTCACCCTGCAGGGCTTGACCCCGGCCGAGGCGGTCAAGACGCCGTTCGGCGCGGCCGGCAAGAAATCCGACATCGAAGCGCTGGTGTCGTACATCACCGGCGAGTCGCGCGGCATGAAGATGGCGGTCTCGACCGCGCACCCGATGGAGCAGCGCGCCTTCGACACCGGCAAGCAACTGTTCTTTTACCGGGGCGGCTCGCACGACTTCGCCTGCGCCACCTGCCACTCGGTGGACGGGCAGCGCATCCGCTTGCAGGAATTGCCGAACATCCTCAATCCCATCAATGCCCAGGCCGCCTACACGACCTGGCCGGCGTACCGGGTTTCGCAGGGGGAAGTGCGCACCATGCAGCACCGCCTGACCGACTGCTTCCGCCAGCAGCGCTTCCCGGAGCCGCTGTACGCCTCCGACGCGCTGACCGCGCTGACGATGTTCCTGGCAAAAAACGCGAACGGCGGCGTGTACGCCGGCCCGGCCTTGAAACGATAGGGGAAAGCACATGACATCAATCGCACGCATCTTCCTGGCGACCTGCGGCGCCGCCACCATCGCCGGCTGCGCCACGGTGGCGGCCGATACCGATTACCGCCAGGCCGCGCTCGCACTGATCCGGCAAGACTTCAAGTCGGCCGGCCCGGCCACGGTGGAACGGGTCGCGGCCCAGGACGAGTCCCAGCAACTGTGCAGCCAGTACCCGCAAACGCGCCCGCCCGAGGTGGCGGCGCGGATCGAGGCGGCGCAACTGGCCGCGGTGAAGCAGCCGGCCGACGGCAAGTATCTCGGCGCATGGAAGGAAGGCGAAAAGATCGCCCAGAACGGGCGCGGCATGCAGTCGTCGGACGCGATCGGCGCGGTCAACGGCGGCAATTGCTACGCCTGCCACCAGATCAGCAAGAAAGAAATTTCGTTCGGCAATATCGGGCCATCCCTGTACCAGTACGGCAAGCTGCGCGGCAACAGCGACGCCATCCTGAAGTACACCTGGAACAAGCTGTACAACGCGCAAGCCTACAGCGCCTGTTCCAACATGCCGCGCTTCGGCCACAATGGCGTGCTGACCGAAGCCCAGCTCAAGGATGTGATGGCGCTGCTGCTCGACCCCGCATCGCCCGTCAACGAGTAAGCAAGGAGGCATCATGGGAATGAACCGGCGCGAATTTGCGCAACTGATGGGCATCGCCGCCGCCGGCGGCATGCTGCTGGGCTCGAAAGCGGCGCTGGGCGCGCCTTCGCCGGGGGCGCTGTACGACCTGGCGCGCTTCGGCAATGTGCATTTCCTGCACTTCACGGATTGCCACGCGCAGCTGAACCCGGTGCATTTTCGCGAGCCAAGCGTCAATCTCGGCATTGGCCAGGCCGCCGGCAAGATGCCGCACCTGGTGGGCGAAGCGTTGCTCAGGCAGGTCAACATCAAACCGAACACGCCGCAGGCGCATGCGTTTACCGCGCTCCATTTCGAGCAGGCCGCGCGCACCTATGGCAAGGTGGGCGGGTTTGCGCACCTGGCCACCCTGGTCAAGCAACTGCGCGCGGGCCGCCCCGGCGCACTCTTGCTCGACGGCGGCGACACCTGGCAAGGCTCGGGCACGGCCCTGTGGACAAAGGGCCAGGACATGGTCGACGCCGGCCTCTTGCTGGGTGTGGACGTGATGACCGCGCACTGGGAAATGACCCTGGGCGACAAGCGCGTGCAAGAAATCGTCGGCAAGGATTTCAAGGGCAAGGTCGATTTCGTGGCGCAGAACGTCAGCACCACCGATTTCGGCGATCCGGTCTTCGCCCCCTACGTGATCAAGGAAATGAACGGCGTGCCGGTGGCCATTATCGGCCAGGCGTTTCCGTACACGCCGATCGCCAATCCACGCTACCTGACGCCCGACTGGAGCTTCGGCATCCAGGAAGAAAACATGCAGAAGATGGTGGACGAGGCGCGCGCCAAGGGCGCCAACGTCGTGGTGGTGCTGTCGCACAACGGCATGGACGTGGACCTGAAAATGGCCTCGCGCGTGCGCGGCATCGACGCCATCCTGGGCGGCCATACGCACGACGGCGTGCCGCAACCGGTGATCGTGGCCAACGGCGGCGGCAAGACCCTGGTGACCAACGCCGGCAGCAACGGCAAGTTCCTCGGCGTGCTCGACTTCGACGTGCGCGGCGGCCAGGTACGCAACTTCCAGTACCGCCTGCTGCCGGTGTTTTCCAACTTCCTGCCGGCCGACAAGGACATGGCCGCGCTGATCAAGAAGGTGCGCGCCCCCTACGAGGCCAAGCTCAACGAAAAGCTGGCCATCACCCAGGGTACCTTGTACCGGCGCGGCAATTTCAACGGCACCTTCGACCAGTTGATCATCGATGCGCTGATGGAGGTCAAGGGCGCCGACATCGCCTTCTCGCCGGGCTTCCGCTGGGGCACCTCCTTGCTTCCCGACAGCCCGATCCTGATGGAACACCTGATGGACCAGACCGCCACAAGCTACTCGTACAGCACCCTGACCGAGATGAGCGGCAGCACCATCAAGACCATCCTCGAAGACGTGGCCGACAACCTGTTCAATCCCGACCCGTACTACCAGCAGGGCGGCGACATGGTGCGGGTGGGCGGCATGAGCTACGCCATCGACCCGAACGCGGCGATGGGGGCGCGCATCAGCGACATGCGCCTGCACGGCAAGCCGCTCGACGCCGGCAAGGCTTACAAGGTGGCCGGCTGGGCCCCGGTGGCCGAGGGCGCCACCGGCGAGCCGGTGTGGGACGTGGTGGCGCAGTGGTTGCGCCAGCAAAAAACCGTCACCCCGCGCAAGCTCAACACCCCGCGCCTGATTGGCATGCAGGGCAATCCGGGCATCATCGCATGAGCGGCCGGGGCGCCGTGATCCGCCTCGCCGCGCTGGCCGGCTGGCTGCGGCGCCAGGCGGCCCTGCTGGCGGTGCTGGCCGTGCTCGGGACCGATACCCTGGCCGCCGGCGCGCCGGCCCTGGCCGCGCCGCGCGACCTGGCGGCCGACGCGGCGCTGGCGGCGCAGCGCGGCCAGCCGCTGCTGCTGCTGTTTTCGCTGCCCGGCTGCGCCTATTGCGACGTGGTGCGCCGCAATTACCTGCTGCCGCTCACACGCGAGGGCGCGGCGCGAGGTCGGCCTGACCGCCACAACGCCCTTCACCGGACCGAACCGGGAAGCGAGCAGCGGCGCCGCGCTGGCCGCCCGCTACCAGGTGCGCATCGCGCCGACCGTGCTGTTGCTGGGCGCCGACGGCGCACTGCTGGCCCCGGCGCTGGTCGGGGGCGACGTGGCCGGCATGTACGGCGCTTACCTCGACCAGGCGCTGGCGCAGGCGCAGCGCAAGATCGCCGGCCAATAGTCATCTTTTGAAAGGACTGCCATGAAATTCGCCATCCCGATTCTCGCCTGCCTGCTGGCGCTGGCCGCCCCGGCGCCGCATGCCGCCACGCCTGCGCGTCCCCAGGTGCTCACGCCAATCAAGGTCTCGCCGCACGTGTACTATTTCCAGGGCCATTCCGGCATGGCGGAGGCCGCCAACCAGGGCTTCATGTCGAACGCGGGCTTCGTGGTCACGCGCGATGGCGTCGTGGTGTTCGACGCGCTCGGCACGCCGGCGCTCGGCCAAGCGATGCTCAAGGCGATCGGCAAGGTGACGGCGCAGCCGGTGCGGCGCGTGATCGTCAGCCATTTCCACGCCGACCATTTCTATGGCTTGCAGGCCTTCAAGGCGCGCGGCGCCCAGGTCTGGGCGCACGAGCGGGGCAGGGAATATCTCGCTTCCGACATGGCGGCCACCCGGCTGGCGCAGCGCAAGGAAGCGCTCGCGCCCTGGGTGAACGACGCCACGCGCCTGACCGGCGCCGACCGCTGGCTCAGTTTTGCCGACGGTAAAAGCATCGCCTTCGAGATGGGCGGCGTGCGCTTCAAGATCATCGACATGAGCGGCGCCCACGCGCCGGACGACATCATGCTGGCTGTCGAGGACGACCAGGTGCTGTTCGCGGGCGACCTGTTCTTCAGCGGCCGCATTCCCTTCGTGGGCGAGGCCGACAGCCGCGTCTGGCTCGAAGCACTCGATCGCATGGTCGCGCTCGCACCGCGGGCCGCCATTCCGGGCCACGGCGAACTGTCGCGTACACCGGCCAGGGATATGGCGCTCACGCGCGACTACCTGACGTTTTTACGCCGCGTGATGGGCGACGCGGTCGCCGAACTGACCTCGTTCGACGAGGCATACGGTAAGATCGACTGGAGCGCGTTCGACAAGTACCCCGCGTTTGCCCAGGCCAACCGCCTCAACGCCTACGGCACCTACCTGCTGATGGAACGGGAAAGCCTGCAGCAGAAGCGATTGCCGGTCGCGCCATCCCCTTGACCGTTTTGACAGGAGTTAGCATGCAATTGTTCCGCACCATGGCCGCCGTGATGGTGGTTGCCGCCGTCGCCGCCGCGCCGGCCAGCGCCATCGCGCGCGAAGAAAAAGTGGTTTATCACGTCACCGACAGCGCCAATGCGATGGGCGCGCTGGGCAATGTGCGCAATCACCTCAACGCCAGCCCGAAAGCGAAGATCGTGGTCGTCACGCACGGCCCCGGCATCGACTTTTTGCTGGAAGACGCCAAGGACAAGAACGGCAACCCCTACGACGCGGTGGTGCAGGAACTGTCGAACCGCAACGTCAAGTTCAGGGTTTGCAACAATACCCTGGAAGCGCGCAAGATCGACCGCAAGCGCGTCTTGCCCGAGGCGACCATCGTGCCGTCCGGCGTGGCCGAAGTGGCGCGCCTGCAAACGCAGGAAGAATACGCCTACATCAAGCCCTGATCCGGGCTGCCGGATGCACGCATGCGGCGCGCCGGCGCAGGGATTAGTGTCGTACTGAAACACTCTATTTGTCGCCGGTGTTGTCGTGCCGGCCGCGCGCGCATTCCCAACTATCGAGCTTGAGCACAATGAAATTACGGAACAAAATGGCCTTGTGCATGGTGATCGTTTTCACCCTGTTTACGATCGCCCTGGGCGTCGCCATTGCGGGCATGCAAAATGCGACCACGAAGTTCGAAGTGTTCATCAAACAAGATCAAGCCTTCCTCGGCGCCAGCACCACCCTGTATGCGCAGGGCCTGCAAATGGGCCAGGCGCTGCGCAACATCATCCTGGCGCCCGGGAACCAGCAGGGCTACAAGAACCTGAGCGCGGCCCGTGACGAATTTCGCAAGGCCCACGGCAGCGCGGTGGAACTGGCCAGGGACGACCCCAGCGTCTCGCAGACCCTGGCAACGCTGAAAACCTTGCACGAGCGCCAGACCGAGATCCAGGCCGCCGTGGTCGAACTGGCCAAGGCCGACCAGGCCGCCGCCATCAAAAAACTCAACGCCGACGAGACCCCGCTGTGGCGCCAGATGCGCAGCGACTTGCTGGAACTGATCAAGTCGAAAAACGGCGCCGTCGATGCCGCCAAGGGCGAGCTGACCCGCCAGACCCGCGCCACCCTGATCCTGAGCCTGGCGCTGGCGGCCGGCGCCGTGCTGCTGGGCGGCGGGATCGCCTTCTGGCTGACCCGCAACGTCATGCACCAGCTTGGGGGCGAACCGCACTACGCCGCCGCAATCGCCGCCTCGATCGCGGCGGGCGACCTGACGGCCGACATCGTGGTCGATGCCGACGCCGCTCCCGACAGCCTGATGGTCGCCATGCGCACCATGCAGCACAGCCTGGCCGCGCTGGTGATGAAGGTCAGGGCCGGCACCGACACCATCTCGACCGCGTCGAGCGAAATTGCGGCCGGCAACATGGACTTGTCCGGACGCACGGAAGAGCAGGGCAGTTCGCTGGAAGAAACCGCCGCCTCGATGGAAGAATTGACCACCACGGTGCAGCACAACACCGACAGTGTGCGCCAGGCCAACACCCTGGCCACGGCCGCGTCAGACGTGGCGATGCGCGGCGGCGCGGTAGTGGCCGAAGTGGTCGGCACCATGGGCTCGATCAACGAATCGGCCAGGCGCATTGCCGACATCATCGGCGTGATCGACGGCATTGCCTTCCAGACCAACATCCTGGCGCTGAACGCGGCGGTGGAAGCGGCGCGCGCCGGCGAGCAGGGACGCGGGTTCGCGGTGGTGGCGACCGAAGTGCGCAACCTGGCCCAGCGCAGCGCGGCGGCCGCGCGCGAGATCAAGGGCTTGATCGGCGATTCGGTCGAAAAGGTCGAGATCGGCAGCAAGCTGGTCGACACTGCCGGCACGACCATGAAGGAAGTGGTGGCCAGCGTGCGCCGGGTGACCGATATCATGGCCGAGATCACCACCGCCGGCCAGGAGCAGAGCGCCGGCATCGTGCAGGTCAACCAGGCGATCGCGCAGATGGACAAGGTCACCCAGCAAAACGCGGCGCTGGTCGAGCAGGCGGCCGCGGCCGCCGCCTCGATGCAGGAGCAGGCCAGGGAGCTGAGCGCGGTGGTGGGAGCGTTCACGGTGACGGGAGCGGCCCACGCGCCGCGCAAGCTGGCGGCCCGCTCCGCGCCAGTCCACGCCTTGCGTTAGGCGCCAAGCCGGCGACGGGCAGGGTTACGACGCTTCGTCGGCGAGGTAGCCGCGTTCGCGCGCCAGCGGCTCGTTGTCGAACAGCGCCATGGCCGTCGTCATGCGCTTGAAGCCGAAGCGGCGATAGAACGGCTCCTTGCCCGGCACCGCGTACAGCAAGATCTTCTTGTGTCCGTGCGACAGCGCAACCAGCCGGGCGACGATTTGCTTGCCCAAGCCCGTGCCCTGGTATTCCGGCAACACGGCGATATCGCACAGGTAGGACGTATCGACCCCATCGGCCAAAGCGCGGCCCACGCCGACGATGCGTCCATGCGCCCGCACGAAGCAGCAGTAACGGCTGTTGGTAAACACAATGGCAAGCTCGGCCGCAGGCTTGTCGCCGAGCGCGATCTTGTACAGCGCCGACAGATCTTCCCAATCGATTGCATCGAGCGATTCGGTCCATTCCAGTGTCATACGCGCAGCTCCCGTCCGATGGCCGGCCATGGTTGCGGCCAGCCGTTGCGCCATTATAGGACAGTATGTCACGATGGTTTTCGCGCGCCTGCCATGCGCTTGCCGCTGCCGGCCACCACCCCGGCTCCGTCAGTTCGGGAATCTACATTTGCTTCGGCAATTGCCCCAGCAACTGGCGCAAGGCGCCGTGGGCAATCGCCACATCGGGCGAGTCGTGCAGCAGGATGATGTACTTGGTGCGGAACGCGCCCGCCGCCGCCGTGCCCGGACCGACCAGCTCTTCGATTGCCGCGCGCCAGCCGGCGACCGCCTCGCGGGTCAGCGTGTCCGGCTCGTCGAGCGCTTCGTCGAGCGCGGCCATCAGCGCCGACATCGCTTGCAGCCACGCGAAATGGGGATGATTGGTGATCAGTTGCAAGTGCTCCAGCGGGCTGCCGACCGCGCCGAAATACACCGTTTCCACATCGATCAGGGCCTTGTGCAGGGTGCGCAGGGCGCGCGGCACCGCTTGCAGCCTGGCGCGCAGGGCGTCGTTGTCATTCGCTTGATTCATTCGCTTCTTTCGATATCAGGTAACAGGATTCAAGACAAGGTCAGGATGCCGCGCCGCAGCGCGATCGTGGTGGCGTGGGTGCGGTCCCTGGCGCCGAGCTTGGAGAGCACCGCACTCACATGTGCCTTGACGGTTTCTTCCTTGATGGCCAGGCGCACGCCCACTTCGCGGTTCGAGTTGCCGTCCGCGACCAGGCGCAGCACTTCCAGTTCGCGCCCGGACAGGTTGTCGCTGCCGAAGTAGTTGGCCATTTCGGCGGCCACCTCGGCCGGAATGTAGCGGTGCCCGGCGTGTACGCGGGCAATCGCGCCGGCCAGGTTGAGCCGGATCGCGCATTTGAGCAGATAGCCGCAAGCGCCGGCGCCGAGCGCGCGTGCAATGCGGGCGTCGCCCTTGTAGGTGGTCAGCACCAGCACGCGCGCGTTTGGCGCCAGCGCGCGGATCGCCAGCATCGCCTCGTGCCCGCCCATGAGCGGCATTTGCAGGTCCATCAAGGTCACGTCCGGCCGCAGGCGGATGAAGCAGTCGAGCGCTTCTTCACCGTTGGCGGCCTGGCCGACGACCTCGATGCCGCTGTCGCCGGCCAGCAGCGCGACGATGCCTTCGCGCAGCAGGCTGTGGTCGTCGGCGACCAGGACACGGATGGGAGGGAGGACGGCGGACATCGCGCATTGACTTTCTGTTAATGGGTGAGCGCGATCATGCCATGCTTGCGCGCCCGCAGCTTGGATCAGTTTGCTGCGCCGCCGCAATCCCGTATCATGCCGGCATTTTCGCGAGATGGCGTTTGTGTGACCGCATGCCAACGCTGGTCCTGGCGCGTCCTGGCGCTGCTGCTGGTCCTGGCCGCAGCCCTGCCATCCAGGTGCAGGACTTGCGTGCGCACGTGCGCTGGACCTCGGCGCCGGGGCAGGGCAGCGAGATGCGGCTCAGGCTGCCGGGGACCTTGCTGATGTAGCGTGGCTGGCCACGCGTCCTAGCGCACGGTCGCCAGGTAGGCCGCAACGGCGCGCATGTCGGCGTCGCCGAGCTTGACGGCCACTTGTTTCATCGCCGTGGCCAGCGGATTGTTGAATTTGGGCGCGTCGCGGTACACTTTCAACTGTTCCAGCGTGTAACCGGCCGGCTGCGAAGCGATGCGCGGGAACGGCGCCTGGCCGTGGCCCTGCGGCCCGTGGCAGCTGGCGCAGGCCGGGGCGCCCCCGGTACTGCCGTGCTCGAAAATCCGGCGGCCTTGCTGTTCCAGGGCGGCCTCGAGCGATGGCTGGGGCTTGACCGGCTGGGCCGCGTAAAAGGCGGCGAGCTCGCGCATGTCCGGCCCGGTCAGCTGTTCGGCCACGGCGCGCATCTGCGCATGGGGCCGTTCGCCGCTGCGGAAATTATTCAATTGCAGTTCGATATACGCGGCGGACTGGCCCGCCAGATTGGGATACAGCACGGCGGCGGCCGTGTTGCCGGTCGCGCCGTGGCAGGCGGCGCAGCGTTGCAGCAGCGCCGTCGATGGCGCGGCGGCCGCCGCAATGGTGAAGGCCGCGAGCATGAGGGCCAGCGTGGCGCTCGCCCGGCGAAGGAGAAATGCGGTTTGCATGATGGTGTACTTGTCGTCCGAACGGGTGGCAGACGAGTATAGGGTGGCTGGTACAAGCGGCACTTATACTTTGGTATAGCTAACTGGTGGCCATTTAAGGGAAAAGCGTTGAATCAAACAGTCCCGCGTCCAAAAGACGCCATCGTAACCGGGCCGGATACCTGGATAGGACACATCGACCTGAGCGGACGCTATCGGACGGCGGTGAAGATCGACCATTTGATGCCGGAACTGGCGAGCATGTGGGCGGCGCTGGAAACGCAGTGCATGGCCGGGTGCTGCGGCGTACATGCTTTCGATTTTTCAGCGGACGGTGTGGCAGCATCGCTCGGCAAGGTCAATGCCGCGCGCAGCTGCGAGGCGCTGGCACGACTGCGCAATGATTTGCTCGCCCTGCGCGGCGAGGTCGTCTCGAGCAACGCGTTGAATATGAATATCGACAAGAGCGAATTCCTGGAATTGCTCAGCCATTTTGACAAATGTTATCGCGCTGCAATACCCTCCCATCGCGACAAGCGTTAGCGGCGGCCTGTATGTCGCCATTGCGTGAATGCCCGCTTGTTTTTGGCTGTCTGTGAAATAGAGAATGATGAAAACCCTGAACAAAGCCCTCGCCGCGTTGGTACTTTCTGCATGGGGCGCTTCCGCGTCTGCCGCACAGGCGTGCGATGAGCAGGCTTTGCATGCGCTGGGCGCTTTTCTGAAGCGCGACCGGTTCGTCGCCGGCGCCGAGCGCCGGATTTTGGCCAGCACCTGTAAAGTGCTGCCGAACGATCCGCACACCACCGCCGCGTCCATGATCATCTGCGGCGAGCCGCGCGACGCGGAGAACAAGGACGAGAGACTCAGTGTGTCGCTGATCCGCTACGACGGCCAGCAATACGCTATCAAGCCCTACGAGCTCGCAAAAGAGAAGTGGTTCAAGCGATGACGGCGCGTTCCATGCACCCGGAGCGTTCGCAATTTCACCTCATCGACAGGACACCTTATCATGCACATCGAAAAATTTGGAATGGGTATCTTCTATATCCATGATTTCCTTACCCCGGAAGAATGCGCGCGCCACATCGCCGAGAGCGAAACGATCGGCTACACGGCGGCCGGCCTGACTACCGGCAGCGGCGAGATGATGGCGTTCGATTTCCGCAATAACGACCGCATCATCTACGATAACGCCGCGCTGGCCGGGCAGTTGTACCAGCGTGCCGCGCCCTTCCTGCCCCCGCAGCAGCGCGACTGGGAACTGAGCGGGTTTAACGAACGCTTCCGGTTCTACCGTTATCAGGACGAGCAGTTCTTCAAGGCGCACATGGACGGCAGCTACGAGCGCAGCGAATCGGAGGTCAGTTTCCTGACCATCCTGTTTTATCTGAACGACGATTTCACTGGTGGCCATACCGATTTTGCGTGGGAGAGCATCAAGCCCAAAGCCGGTTCCGCCCTGGTCTTCCCGCACCGGCAAATGCATCAGGGTTCGCCCGTGGAAAGTGGCACCAAATACGTCTTGCGCACCGATATCATGTACCGCGAAGCGGCCGGCGCGATCCCCGGCGCAGCCTGATTCTGCTAAGCTGCGGCTCCCGATCACGTCACAAGAAACAACGATGGCCATTAAACTGAACCAGGAAACCGAGGAGCGCCTGCTGTCGTCGCTGCAGCGCTATTGCATGAAGAATTTCGATGAAGAGGTGGGCGTGCTCAAGGCGCGCCTGCTGCTCGATTTTTGCCTGCGCGAAATCGGCCCGTCGATCTACAACCAGGCCGTGCAGGATGCGCAAGCGGTGATGCAGGAAAAGATCGCCGAAATCGATACCAACTGCTACGAGAGCGAATTCGGCTACTGGACCAAAAAATAGCGCCTCAGCCCCTGCGCTCGATGATCTTCCGCATCACCTCGATCAGCGCATGCATGTCGTAGGGCTTGCTGAGCACCAGGTCGCCCGGCGCCACGCCCGGGTGGATCTGCCCGGTGGCAAACACCACCGCCAGCTCCGGCAGGATCGCCCGCACTTTCTCTGCCAGCACATTGCCCGGCAAGCCGGGCAGGCCAATATCGGTCAGCATCACGTCGAAGCCGCTGCGCGCCACCGCGTCGAGCGCGGCCTGGGCATCGGTGGCGTATTCCACCGCGTGCCCCATCAGCTTGAGCATCTCGAAGGTGATTTCGCCGACCGCCGGCTCGTCTTCGACCAGCAGCACGCGCAGCGGCGCCGGCGCCGGCGCCAGGATGGCCGCTTGCTCCGGCAGGGCGACCAGTTTCTGCTTCTGGTTGGCCAGCACATGGCGGATTTTCCTGGCCAGCGCTTCGCGCGTGTAGGGCTTGCCCAGCAGTTCCACGCCGGCGTCGACCCGCCCGCCATGCACGATGGCGTTCTCGGTGTAGCCGGACGTAAATAACACCGCCAGTTGCGGCAAGCGCTCGCGGGCCTTGCGCGCCAGGTCCGGGCTGCGCAGCGGGCCTGGCATGACCACATCGGTAAACAGCAAGTCGACCTGCACGCCGCTGTCGATCACGGCCAGCGCGCTGGCGGCGTCGCTGGCCTTGAGCACGCGGTAGCCGAGCTCGCTCAGCATGTCCACCACGGTGGCGCGCACGCTGTCGTCGTCTTCCGCCACCAAAATGGTTTCGGTGCCGCCGACATACACGGAATCGACCGGCATCGCCTGCGCCTCTTCCATCTCGAACGAGCGTGGCAGGTAGATGCGGACGGTGGTGCCGTGTCCCTCTTCGCTGTCAATCTTGACGTGCCCGCCGGATTGCTTCACAAAACCGTACACCATCGACAAGCCCAGCCCGGTTCCCTGGCCCTCCGGCTTGGTCGAGAAGAAGGGCTCGAACGCCTGCGCCAGCACCTCCGGCGTCATGCCCTTGCCGCTGTCGCTCACGGCCAGCATCACGTACTGCCCGGCGTCGACTTCCGGGTGGCAACTGGCGTACAGCTCATCGAGCACGGCGTTGCCGACTTCAATGCTCAGGCGGCCGCGCCCGTCCATGGCGTCGCGCGCGTTGATCGCCAGGTTCAGCAGCGCGTTTTCGACCTGGGCCGTATCGACCAGGGTGTTCCACAAGCCGTCCGCGATCACGGTGTCGATATCGATCGCTTCGCCCAGGCTGCGGCGCAGCATGTCTTCCATGCCGAGCACGAAGCTGCCGACCTTGACCACCTTCGGTTCGAGCGCCTGGCGCCGCCCGAAGGCGAGCAGGTAGCTGGCCAGCTTGGCGCCGCGCCCGACCCCGGCCATGGCGTTTTCCACCCTCTGGGCCGCGCGCGGGTTGCCTTGCACATCGTTCGACAGCAATTGCAGGTTGCCGGAGATAACTTGCAGCAGGTTGTTGAAATCGTGCGCCACGCCGCCGGTCAGCTTGCCGATGGTTTCCATTTTCTGGGCCTGCTGCAATGCCAGCTCGGTCTGGCGCATCGCTGCGGCGGCCTGGCGCTCGGCCGTGATGTCGCGCCCGACCGCGTGGATGAATTCCTTGTCGGGCGCGGCGCTCCACGACAGGGTGCTATAGCCGCCATCGCGCCGGCGGTAGCGGTTCTCGAAGCGGAACGTGGCCGCGCCCGTACTCAGCGCGCTCACTTGTTGCGCGGTGGCGGCGCGGTCGTCCGGGTGAACCAGGTCCATGAACGACTGTCCGACCACGCTGTCGGCATCCCAGCCCAGCATCGCGCTGAAGGCGGGATTGGCGGCGATGATGCGGGCCTTGAAATCGGCCACCAGCATGATGTCGGTCGACAGGCGCCACATGCGGTCGCGCTCGGCGGTGCGGGCGCTGACCTGCTCGGCCAGCGTGCTGTTGAGCCGTTCGAGCGCCAGCGCGCTGCTCTTGTGGTCGTCGATGTCGGTGTTGGTGCCGATCCAGCTGATCAGTTCGCCACTGTCGCTGAAGATCGGCAAGGCGCGCGACAGGTGCCAGCGGAAGGCCCCATCGGCGCGGCGCAGGCGAAATTGCGTCTCGTACACGGCGCGCTCGGCGATGGCCTGGCGCCACAGCGCGGCGGCGGCGTCCAGGTCGTGCTCGTAGACCAGGCTGGCCCACCCGTCGCCATCGAGCTCGCCCTTGGCCGCGCCGCTGTAGGCGTACACGCGCTCGTTGAACCAGTCGAGGTAACCGTCGGCGCGCGCCGACCAGACGTGGTTGGGCATGGCCTGGGCCCAGACCTGGAACTTGCGTTCGTTGGCGCGGGTCATCCGTTCGGCGTCGACGCGCTCGGTCACGTCGGTGCCCTGCACGAACACGCCCCAGATCGCGCCCTTGTCGTCGCGCACCGGCTGGTAGACGAAGTCGAGGTAGACCTGGCGCGCCGGCGCGGCCTCGGTGGCCGAGATGGCAAAGGCGACGTCGTTGCCACGAAACGCTTCGCCGCTGCTGAACATGCGGTCGAGGTGCGCGATAAAGCCCTGTTCCGCCGCTTCCGGCAGCACCTCGCGCACGGTGCGCCCGATCAGGTCGCGCTTGCCGACCAGGTCGAGATAGGCGTTGTTGGCCAG
The DNA here is from genome assembly GCF_011682185.1 of Massilia genomosp. 1. Taxonomy (NCBI): domain Bacteria; kingdom Pseudomonadati; phylum Pseudomonadota; class Betaproteobacteria; order Burkholderiales; family Oxalobacteraceae; genus Massilia; species Massilia genomosp. 1. The sequence continues at coordinate 23,941 of NZ_WHJF01000028.1, read as the reverse complement.
GATGAATTCGTGCTGCGGGCCGCCGAGCAGCGCCATGAAGCCGGGCGCCTGTTCGAACATGCTGTGCAGGCGGCCGATCTCGCCGCGCGCGTGGCGTTCGGCCAGCACCTTGGCGGTGGTGTCGATGACGATCGCGATCACGCCATCGATCCGGCCATGGTCGCCCTGCACCGGCGAATAGTCGAGATTGAGCCAGAACTGTTCGAGCACGCCGTTGCGGGTCCAGCGCAGTTCCTGGTCGCGGTAGCTGAGAGCGCCGCCGGCCAGCACCACCGACAGCACCTGCCGGTTGAACTCGGCCACATCGGGAAAGCTGGCGCACACCGGCGTGCCCAGGATGGCAGGATGGTTTTCTCCGGCAAACACCGAATACGCAGCGTTGTACAGCATGACGCCGTCCGGTCCCCACAGCAGCGTCATTGCAACGGGCGAGCGCAGCATCAGCGCGACGCTGGTCTTGAGCGCTTGCGGCCACAGCGCGATCGGCCCCAGCGAGGTGTTCGCCCAGTCGACGGCGGCGAAGGCGGCGCCCATGCCGCCCGCGTCCGAAAGAAAGGCGGGAAGGCGGGCAGGGGTGGCGGGATCGGTCATGAAGGCGGGCGGTAATGTGAACGGCTGGGGGCGCCGCGAGAGCCGAAAATTATACCGTTTGGAATGAGTATTTACCATCGACACTGCGTGCGCGGCCGCCCGGCGCACTCCCGCCCCGCTGCGCCGGCAGCCGGTGTTGTATTTTGATTCGTCAACAGACGCCGGCGCAGGGCGCGCACGGCTTACGGCATGCGGTCGATCAAGTCCTTGATCGAGCCCGGATTGACCGGCTTGACGAAATAATGGTCGAATCCGGCGCCCAGCGAGCGCTGCTTGTCGTAGGCCTGGCCGTAACCGGTCAGTGCGATCAGCACCGCGCCCGAGGTATCGGGCAAGCGTCGCAGGTTTTCCGCCAGCACGTTGCCGTTCATGCCAGGCAGGCCGATGTCGAGCACGCAGACCTGCGGTCGCAGTTCGCGCGCCAGGTTCAGCGCGGCGTACGGATCGGTGGCGATGGTCACCTCGTAGCCGGACAGTTGGAGATAGGTGCCGAGCGTGTCGGCGGCGTCGGCATTGTCGTCGACGATCAGGATGTGGGGACGGGTCGTTGCCGACGGCGTCGGGCTGGAGGCGAGGGTTTGTGGCTGCACTGTGTACACCTTTTGGTCTTCGGTTTGATCACGAATCGGGCCGGCAGGGCGGCGTTGAAGCGGCGCATGCGCGGGTCCGTTAGTTTCCTATGTTACAGGTGATCCCGCCGCGCGGCGCCGTTTGCACGCCCTGCATACAGCGGGAATCCCCAACAATGTTCATATGTTAAGCTTTTTTACAAAATAGTCGCGTTCGCTTGCACGGATGTGTTACACGCGCCATGCACCTGCTGCCGGGTAATTGGGCGGCGACAAGGTAGAATGGCGCTCGTGGCGTTCTGCCCACATGCCATCATTGCTGAAAAACCACACCGATGCGACTCACCTTCAATCCAGCAACGCTCAAGTTCCGCCTGACCGTGCTGGTGATCGGCCTGGTGCTGCTGGCCACCAGCGTGCTGACCTTTGTGTCGCTGTACCTGGCCGAGCGCCAGATGCGCGATGTGATCGGCTCGCAGCAGGTGGCGCTGTTGTCGAGCGCGGCCGCCTACATCGACGCCGACCTGGAGGCGCGCCAGACGCTCCTCAAAACCCTGCGCGAGGAACTCGGCCGCACCGACGGCAAGCCGGACGGCGGCCTGCAAGCCTTCCTGGAAGCGCATTCCGGCTTGCGCGACGAGTTCTTCAATGTGGTGCTGCTCGACGGCGGCGGCACCATGCTGGCAAATATGAACGACCGTCGCACCAACAACACGGTCAACTTCGGCAAACGCGCTTACTTTACCGACACCGTCGCCGCGCGCGAGGGCGTCATTTCGCGCCCGTTCAAGAGCGCTTTGTCGGGCAAGCCGGTGATCCTGATCACCGAACCCGTGTACGACGCCGACGGCAAGCTGGTGTTGATGCTGGGCGGCGCCATCGACCTGCAGCGGCCACGCTTTTTCGGCCAACTTGCCACGCTCGGCTCGGGCGCCACCGGCTACCTGTTCATGCTCACCAGCGACGGCACGGTGATCCACCACCCGAACAAGGAACGCATCCTGCAACGCGTGCAGGACGAGGCGGGCGGCGTGACGCCGTCCACCAAGGCCGCGCTGGGCGGTTTCGAAGGCTGGGTCGAAAGCCCCACCAAGCGAGGGGTACGCGCGCTGATCACCTACAAGCGCCTGCGCAAGACCGACTGGATCGTCGGCGCCGTGTACCCGGTCGAGGAAGCGTTTACGCCGCTGATCCGGATGCGTCCGACCGCACTGCTGGCCTCGGTCGCGGTGGCGGCGCTGGCCGGACTGGCCGGCTGGCTGGCCATCCTGCGCTTGCTGCGTCCGCTGGGCGAACTGCGCGGGCATGTGGCCGGGATGGTTGACGGCACGGTCGGGATCGACGTGTTCAACGTGCGCCGGCGCGACGAATTCGGCGAACTGAGCCGCGCTTTCTTCACGCTCTCGCAACAGCGCCAGGAGGCCGAAATCAAGCTCGCCGCCCAGGCCCGCACCGACATCCTGACCGGCATCGACAACCGCCGCATGTTCGAGGAAACCTTCGCCGCCGCGCTGGCCCGCGCCGCGCGCGCCGACAGCGTGGTCGCGCTGGCCTACCTCGACATCGACCATTTCAAGGCCATCAACGACACCTATGGCCATAAGGGCGGCGACGAGGTTCTGGTCGAGTTCGCAAAACGCCTGCGCGCGGCGGTGCGCTCGACCGACAGCGTGGCGCGCCTGGCCGGCGACGAATTCGTGGCGATCTTCGAAGGCGTGAGCAATGATGCCGAACCGGCAATCCTGGCCGGGAAAATCCTCGACATGGCGCGCACGCCCTTCCTGTGCGCCGGCAAGCAGGTGCAGGTGACGACCAGCGTCGGCATCGCCATCGGCGGCGGTGGCGCCAGCATGGAAGATTACCTGGCGCTGTCGGACGAGGCCCTGTACGCGGCCAAGGCCGACGGGCGCAACCGCTTCGCCATCGGCCGCCTCGACCCGGCGCTGGCGCAGGGGGCGCGCGCATCCGTCCGTGCCGGCCGCTGATAGCGGGCGCCGCAAGCGGGCGCCGCAAGCAGGCACGCAAGCGGGAGCGATAATGCTTGATTGCAGGTAACTCCGGCGTTAAGCTCTGCGTACAAGCACAATCTCGAAGGAATCTTTCATGAGCACACAATGCGACGCTTGCCCGGAATGCGCGCCCTTGCGCGCCAGGCTGGCTGAAAAAGAGCAGGAAATCCTGGACCTGACCGAGTCGCTGACGCGCCACGACACCCTGACCGGCGCGCTGAACCGGCGGGCGCTGACCGAACTGGTGGCCGAAGAGCTGCAGCGCTCCTCGCGCACCGGCCAGCCGTTCTGCGTGGCCATGATCGGCATCGACCATATGAAAGAGGTCAACCAGCAGTTCGGCCACGACAGCGGCGACGCCGTGCTGCAGGCGGTCACCCGCTCGGCCACCGAGCTGCTGCGCACGCTGGACCGTTTCGGCCGCATCGAGAGCGATGAATTCGGCATCATCCTGCCGGCCACCTGGCTGCACCAGGGGGTGCTGGCGATGAACCGCCTCAACGCCAAGGTTGCCGCGTTCGACTGGGAAACCGTCACGCCGGGCCGCACGATCACGTTTTCGACCGGGCTGACCACCAATGCGCCGGCCGAAACGGCCGAGATGATGATCCAGCGCGCCGAAAAAGCCATGGCCGAAGCCAAGCGGGACGGGCGCAACCGGATCGTGCAGATCGAGCAGGAGTTGCCTGCCGGCCTGTTCGCCGCGATGGACGATATGTAACTAGCGCGGTTTACGCAATCCGGCCAGCTTGCTTTCGAGCGAGGCGGCCGAGACCGCGCCCAGGTGCGAGTTGGCAAGCCTGCCGCCGGCGTCGTAGAACAGGGTGGTCGGCAGCGCGCTCGAACCCACCTCGCGCCCGATGGCCGACCCGCTGTCGAGCAGCACGTTCTCCAGCGCCACCTGGCTGCCGTTCAGGTAAGCCATCACGCTCTGGCCATCTTCCCCCTGGTTGACGAAAACAAACACCACATCGCGGTTGCGTTGCTGGGCGCTGGCCAACAGCGGCATCTCCTGGCGGCAGGGCGGGCACCAGCTGGCCCACAGGTTGAGCACCAGCGGCCGCCCCTGCGCCAGCGCGGCCAGGCTGACCGGGGCGCCGCCCGGCGTGTCCAGCGCCACGGTCGGCAAGGGCTTGCGCTCGCTCAGGTTCAGCAGCAGCGGCGCGCCCGAGGTACACCACGCCAGCGCGCCGGCCAGCATGCCGGCCGCCAGCGGATTGCGCAGGCGCGGCTGCCCGAGCATGCGCCAGGCGCCGAAGGCCAGGGCGGCCAGCAGCACCGCCCACGGCGTAAAGCCGCCATCGCGGATGTCGATGATCGACAGCGGCGCGGTGCGGTACTGCGCGAACCAGCTGGCCACGAACACGATCCGGCCCGCCACCAGGCCGGCCAGCAGCATGTCGAGCAGCACCTTTCCGGTCTTGACCTTCTGATGGCGACCAACCCAGTTGCCGACGCCGCATGCTATAAGTAGCGATATCAGCAACAGCAAGTGCGTGGTCTGGAAGCTGAATGGCCCGAGGCTGACGTTCATGGCAGGTTTCTTTTCATGGGCGGGTCCGTAGGGAAAACATTAACATTGTCGCGCACACAGATTAGGCCTGGATTAACCCGGTTCGGGAGCAAGCATGAAAACAAGTCCATTCACATCGACGCTGGCCGCGTTGCTGCTGCTGTTGGCGACCGCGCTGAGCGGCTGCGCCGGCCTGCCCGCGCTCGACGGGCGCACGTCGAGCCACTACCTCGCCGCCGATTCCGCCGCTCCGGCCACGCGCCTGGGCACGGCGCTGGCGCCGCTCAACGCGGCCCATCCCGGCATGTCGGGCCTGTACTCGCTGGCCAACGGGCGCGACGCCTTTGCCGCGCGCGCCATGCTGGCCAACGCCGCCGAGCGCAGCCTCGACGTCCAGTACTATATCTGGCGCAACGATACCACCGGCATGTTGTTGTTGAACGCCTTGCGCGCGGCGGCCTCGCGCGGCGTACGCGTGCGCCTCCTGCTCGACGATAACAACACGCAGGGCCTGGACCCGCTGCTGGGCGCGCTCGACGCCGAGCCCAACATCGAAGTACGCCTGTTCAATCCGTTTGTCACGCGCGCCCACCGCGCGCTCGGCTACCTGTCGGATTTTTCGCGCCTGAACCGGCGCATGCACAACAAATCGTTCACCGCCGATAATGCGGCCACCATCATCGGCGGACGCAATATCGGCGACGAATACTTCGGCGCGGCCGGCAGCCTGCTGTTTATCGACCTCGATGTAATGGCGGTCGGCCCGGTGGTGGACGCCGTCTCGCGCGATTTCGACCGCTACTGGAACAGCCGTTCGGCCTATCCGGTCGGCCTGCTGGTGGCGCAAGCCGGCGCTGCGCCCGAGGCGCAGGCCGGGCAGGACGGCGCTGCGCTGGACTACGTGGCGGCGGTGCGCGCCTCCCCGTTCGTGGAGCAACTGGTGGCGCGCACCCTGCCGTTCGAGTGGGCCAACACGACGCTGGTGAGCGACGACCCGGACAAGGTGCTCGGCACCGCGGCGCCCGAAACCAAAGTGACGTATCAGCTCCAGCGCCTGCTGGGCGATCCAGGCGAGACGGTGGACCTGGTCTCGCCGTACTTCGTGCCCGGTAAAACCTGGGCCGCCAATTTTGCGGCGATGGCGGCGCGCGGCATGGATGTGCATATCCTGACCAATTCGCTCGAAGCGACCGACGTGGCGGCGGTCCACGCGGGCTACGCCAAATGGCGCAAGCCCTTGCTGCAGGCGGGTGTGACGCTGTATGAACTGCACCGTGGCGTGGGCGGCGAGAGCGCTCCCGAAGGGGCCAAGGGCGGAAAACTCGGCAGCTCCGCATCGAGCCTGCACGCCAAGACGTTTTCGGTCGACCGCAAGCGCGTCTTCATCGGCTCGTTCAACTTCGACCCGCGTTCGGCCGACCTCAATACCGAAATGGGATTCGTGATCGACAGCCCGTCGATGGCCATGCGCATGGCGAGCGTTTTGCGCGAACAGGTCCCGGCGCGCGCCTACCGGGTGCGGCTGGCGCCCGACGGCGCGCTGTACTGGACCGAACGCGTGGGCGAGACCGAGATCCGCCACGACACCGAACCCGGTACCGGTTTCTGGAAGCGCGCGGCGGTCGGCGTGCTCTCGCTGCTGCCGATCGACTGGCTGTTGTAGCCGTGCCGGAGCCAGCCATCCTGCTTGCTCGGTAGCTGCGGTAAAATGCGTGGATAGTCAGTGCGATCATGCCGCTGGCGCCCTGACGGTGCAAGGAATTGAATGACGATGAAACCCAATGACCGCGCCGGTCGCCGTGCGCGCGGGCAGGGCCCCCTGGTCCTGAAAGCTGCGCCACATCCTGGGCCTGCTGCCGAGCCGGCGCGCGATCCATGGCGCCAGGCGTTGATTGTGCTGTTCATAGGCGTGCTGTTGTCAGCCCTGACACTTTTACTGTGGCTGCGGTCTCCGGACGGCCAGTGCACTGCAACAATGACGGCGGGTTGCGCGATCGGGGGGAGCAATGCCTCTCCCCCAGTGCAGCAGGCGGCAAGCGATGCCGCCCACGCGCTCGGGACGCTGCACGGCCTGGGTTTTGCGCTAACGTGCGCTTTCGCTTGTTATGTCAGCTGCGCGACACCGTGGTCGGCCCAAATGATGAAACGAGGCCCGGACAGGCGTTGCACCGACCTTGCGTGGGTCGGCGCGCTGCTTGTCGGCATCAACCTGTTCGTCCTGATTTTTCACTTCGGTTTGATGCCGCTCGCCGACTGGGCATGGCAAGCGCATGGCGGCCTGGCAGTGCCATACCACGACATCCCGAGCACGCGTGACCTGCGTCCGGATGATGTGGTTGGCGCTGCCTACCGCTCCGGCCAGGGAGTCGGAATGCTGCTGGCAGGCGCCATGGCCGTTGCTGTCATGACTGTGAAGCGCTACCGTACCGGCCGTCGATAAGCAAATGCTTGTCAGCTCGACGCCGCGCCGTGCGCCGCCTGCAGGCGCTCGGCGAAACGCGGCGCCGCCACGAAGCCGATGATGCGCCCCTGCGGCACTTCCTTGCCGCTGGCGTCGAACAGGATGATGCCCGGTGGCCCGAACAGGCTGAATTTTTTCATCAGCGCGCGGTCGTCGGCATTATTGGCCGTTACATCCACCTGGATCAGGCGCATCTTCTTCATCGAGGCGGCCACCGCCGTGTCCGGGAACGTCATCCGCTCCATCTCCTTGCAGGCCACGCACCAGTCGGCGTAGAAGTCGAGCAGTACCGGCGTGCTGGTGTCGGCCAGCGCGCGTTCGAGTTCGGCGACGGTGCGGATGCGGGTGAAGCGCGGCCCGCTTTCGGCGTGCGCCAGGGCCGCGCCGCCGCCGCGCAGATGCGCCAGCGGTTGCAGCACATCGCGCCCGGAGCTGGCCGCGCCGGCCAGTTCGAACAGTCCCGCCACCAGCATCACTACGCCCAGCGCCTTGCCGGCGTACGCACCGACGCCGCTGTGCGGCGGCAGTGCATGGCCCACGTGCAGGAAGACCGCGCACAGGATCGCAAAGCCGCCCCACAGCGCCATCATCACCTGCACCGGGAACACCGGCGAGACCATCCAGATGGCCACCGCGATGAGCAGCATGCCGAACACCTTCTTGACGCCGTTCATCCAGGCGCCGGCGCGCGGCAGCAGGCTGCCGGCGGAGAGGCCCGTGAGCAGCAGCGGCACGCTCATCCCGAGCGCCATCGAAAACAAGGCCCAGCCGCCGATCCAGGCGTTGCCGGTCTGGCTGATGTAGAGCAGCGCGCCGGCCAGCGGGCCAGCCACGCATGGCCCGACGATCAATGCCGACAGCGCGCCCATGATGAACACGCCCACGAAGCGCCCGCCCTGGACCGCGCCGCCGGTGCTCGACAGGCGCGATTGCAGGGAGCTTGGCAACTGCAACTGGTAGACATCGAACATCGACAGCGCCAGGCCGACCAGCAGCGCGCCGAAGGTCAGCAGCACCCACGGTTTTTGCAGCGCGCCGGCCAGGCCTTCGCCGGCCAGCCCCGCGCCCACGCCAAGCGCGGTGTAGACCAGGGCCATGCCGAGGCAGTAGGCGGCCGCCAGCAGCAGGCCGCGCGAGCGCGAGACCGAGCCTTCGCCGACGATGATCGATGACAGGATCGGCACCATCGGCAGCACGCAGGGCGTAAACGACAGCAGAAGGCCGAACAGCAGGAAGGCGCTGCCGATGCGCCACAGGCTGCCGCTTTGCAGGGTACGCTGGGCCAGGGTGGTGTCGTCTTCAGGGGCGGCGGCTGGCGCCGGCGCCGCTGGAACGGCGGCAGCCGGCGCGCTCGCCTCGGCCTGCGCCGTCAGCACGCCGGGTTTGGCCGGATCGACCAGAAAGGTTTTGGTCATCGGTGCGTAGCACAGGCCGGCGTCGGCGCAGCCCTGGTAGGCCACGTTCAGGGTGAACGGCTTGGGCCTCGCGGCCAGCGTCACATCGAGCTGGCCGGCGTAGGTTTCCATCTCCTTGTTGAAGTTCTCGTCGAACTTGCGGATGCCGGCCGGCAGGGCTGGCGCGGCAATCGGGTCCTGGCCGGCGGCGCTGGTGAAACCGAGGCGGTCGCGGTACAGGTGGTAGCCGGGCGGGATGGCCCAGCGCAGGGCCACAGCGCCGTCCGGACGCACTTCGGTGCGCAGCACGAAGGCCAGTTCGGGATCGAGGAAGTCGTCGGCCGCGGCGGCCTTGCCCGTCCAGCCGCTCAGGGCAAGCACGGCGAGCATGGCGAGCAAGGACAGCAGCCATCTCAGGAAAGGTGCGGATGTCATGGTGGTTCTCCAGTAGTTTGAATCGGGGTCAAGCGTGTTACACATCCTTGCGGAAGCACTGGCCTTGCTGGTCGATGGCCAGGTAGGCCATGCCGGATTGATCGAGGAAGGCCAGGCCGTCCTCCTGCATCAGCATGGCAATGGTGGAACAGCTGCCTGCGGCGATCGCCAGCGGGCCGAGCACGCTGACCGAGCGCCATTGCGAGACCGGCATGCCGCTGCGCGGATCGAGCACGTGGCAGTAGCGCGTGCCGGCGACGTCGATGAAGCGCTCGTAGTCGCCGCTGGTGGCCAGCGCGCCGCTGGCGATCGGGATCGCCGCCGCCAGGCCGGCAGCGTCGCGCGGGTCTTGCACGCCGATCGACCACGCAGCGCCATCGGGCTGCGGGCCGATGATGCGCAGGTCGCCGCCCAGGTTGACGTAACCGTGGCGCACGCCGCCCGCCAGCAGCAGCGCGGCGGCGCGGTCGGCGGCATACTCCTTGCCGAAACCGCCGAAGTCGATCTCCATGCCGGCCTGCGCCAGGCGAATGGCGCCGTCGGCGCGCTCCACATGGCGCCAGCCGACCAGCGGCAGCAGCGCATCGAGCGCCGCCTGCGCCGGCAGCACGGGACGGCGAAAGTCCCAGGCGCGCCGCAACACGCCCGAGGTGATGTCAAACAAGCCGCCGCTGCCGGCGTGCAGCGCGCCGGCGTAGTCCAGCAGGGCGTTGGTCTCGTCGTCGCAGGGCAGCGCATCCTGCCCGGCGGCGGCGTTGATGCGCGCGATGATGCTGTCGGCCCGGTAGCGCGAATAGCTGCGCTCGATGCGCCGCACCTCGTCGATGGCCAGCCGCGCCAGCGCCGCGCCATTGATCTCGGCGTCGATACCGGCGGGCAGCGCCAGGCGCAGCTCGCAGCGGCTGGCCATGGCCTCGAACGGGAACGCGTGCATGTCCATTACCACTGCCGCGTGAGGCCCAGCTGGATGCTGTGTGTACGCAGCGGATCGAGCCCCGGGCTGCCCTTGTCGAACAGGCGCCAGCTGCCGCGCTGCTGGTAGGCTTCGAGCTTGACGTCGACGATCCAGTCGCGGCTCAACTGCTTCGCGACCTTGATCCCGAGCGTTACGGCGCCAAAGCCCGACAGGCGCTGGTCGGCCGACGACAGCGCATCGGGCTTGCTCTCGTAGCCGGGCCGGAACGGCTCGCCCAGCACGCCGTCGTACACCGGGTCGAAGTAAAACCGCGCCGCGCGCTGCGAATACAGGCGCGCCGACGGCGTGATAATCCAGCCCTGGCCGAGCGGCTGCACATACTCGCCCCCGAAGGTGTGGGCGCGGATGCCGTAGCTGTCGGTGTAATAGCGGTACGACAGGCGGCTGGTGCCGCCCAGCGCGGCGACATGATGGTTCCAGCGCCCCATGACGGTGCTCTGGTTGCGCTGGCGCGGACGGTTGTCGAAGGCCTTGTACGGGTCCGAAAAATAGCCGTGGCCCCGGCTGTGGGTCACGCTCAGCTGCGCCAGGTCGTTCGGCCCCAGCACCTGGGTCACGCCGGCGAGCAGGTTGACGCTCTGGCGCGATTCGTCGCGCACGATGAAGTTGACCGGATTGATCGCATCGTCCGATCCGCCCAGGCCGAGCGAGAAGGTGGTGTTCTTGTCTTCGCTCGACAGGGTGCCGGTGAGCGACAGGGCGCGCGAGTCGTAGTCATGCTCGGTCGAACAGGCCGCGCCCACGCTGACGCTGCCGCGCGAGAAGTAGCGGGTGACCGCAACGTCGCCCGCCTTGCGGTCGTCGCTCATGCGCGAGGCGCCCGACACCGCCGTGTGGTAGCGCGGCGACGCGCCCGAGACATCGTCGGCGGTCAGCGAGCCGGCCACCGACCACACGCCCGCCACCGGGGCGACGAGCGAGATGGAGGGCGCGCGCACGCGGATGCGGTCCATGCCGGACTGGCTCTCTTCGTAACTGAGCAGCTTGACGCTGATCGACGCGTGCTCCGGCGGCGTTTCGGCATGCACCAGGCCTGGCAGCATCAGCGCCGCCGCCAGGATGGCGTGGCCCATGGCCGGAGTGGGTGCGGAGTGGAGTGGGGTGGTCATAGGGTCGTTCATCTCTCAGTTGCAACCGCAGCCGCCGCCGCCGACACCGCTGCCGCCGGACGCCGCCTCGCGGCTGTTGTAAATATGCTCGTTGAAGCGCGCTTCGAGTCCGTCGCCCTCCATCAGCATCTCGGTTTTGGCCAGCGTGCCTTTTTCCCAGGCCTGCACCGGGGTAATGGCCGAACAGCCGGTAGCGCCGGCGGCCAGCGCCGCGACTGCAGCGATGCGCAGCACGATCTTGGTCGTCATCTTCATTTCTTCGCTCCCAGCGCCGCTTTGATCTTCGCTTCCAGTTCCTCGCGGTCGGCCGCCTTGAAGCCGCTATGCTCGAACAGCACCTTGCCGTCCGCGCCAATGAGCACACTGCTCGGCATGCCCTTGACGCCATAGCTGCGCGGGGTGGCGCCGGCCGGATCGAAGCCGATCGCGAACCTGGCCGGCGTGCCCGCCAAGAAGGTGCGGGCGTCTTCGGCCTTGGCGTCGACATTGACGCCGACGATCTGCAAACCCTGCGCGCCGTATTTGGCCTGCATCTCGTTCATCCACGGGAACGACTGGCGGCACGGGCCGCACCAGGATGCCCAGAAGTCGACATACACCACCTTGCCGGCGTATTTTTCGAGCTTGACCGCGCCATCGGGCCCCGCCAGGTCGAACGCCGGGGCGGGTTTGCCCGCTTCCAGCGCGCTTGCCGGCGCCGCCAGCAGCGCCAGGAGGACGGATGCGGCGATGACGCGGGTATTGCGTTTGAAGTTGCTCATAGCGGTTCCGTAAAGTAGAGTGATCATGACTGCGCCGGATTGCGACGACGCCAGAAAAGGACACCGGCCGCCAGCAGCGCCAGCAAGGCCAGCATCGGATCCGTGCCATCGCGTACGGACGAACAGCCGCCGCCGCCCTGGTTCTGCGCCGGCGCCGCGTTGGCGTTGGGCGGGACGGCCGCGGCCTGGCCGGCCAGTGCGATGGTCCAGCTGGCGCCGCCGTCGGCTTGCAGCACGACGCTGCCGCTGCTGGCGCCCGAGGCGGCCGGGGTGTAGCCGATCACGAGGTCGCACGACGCACCCGGTTGCAGGGCAAACGGCAACGCCGCGCAGCCGCTGGCGTCAGTCACGCGCGCAAACGGCCCGCTGAAGGTCGCCGCCGACAGGTTGATGGCGGCGGTGCCGGCGTTACTGAGCGTGAAACGCCTGGACGCCGCGCTGGAACCGAAGTCGAACGACTGCGGCGCGAGCGTGAGCGCGGGCGCGGCCGCGATGGCGGTGCCGGTGCCGCTCAAAGGCAGCGAGAACTGCGTGCCGCCGTCCGTCACCAGCAGCAGGTTGGCAAGCCGCGCGCCCGGTGCGCCCGGCTTGAAGCTGGTCTCGATGGTGCAGCTGCCCGCCGGACTGACGGCGCCATTGACCGCGCACGAGCCGCCGAGGACGAAGTCGGCGCCGTTGGCGCCGTCGATCACCAGGGTGGCGATGGTCAGCGCCGCCGTACCGGGATTGCGCAGCACCGTGGTGTGCGGCGCTGCGCTTTTACCGACCTGGATTTCGCCAAAACCGATCGGACCGGCATCCGACACGGTGGGCGAGGCGACGGCGGCGCTGGTGCCGGCGCCGCTCAGGGCGACCTGCACGGCGCCGCCGTTGAAGGTCGCCACCAGCGTCGCCGCGAACGCGCCTTTGGCCGACGGTGCGAACAACAGCGGCACGCTGCAATTGGCACCCGGCGCCAGCGCGGCGGCGCAGTGACTGCCCGGCGCCACGCTGAAGCCGGCCGCGCCATTGACGGCGAGCGACGAGAAGGTCAGCGCCACATTGCCGGTATTGGTCAGCGTGACATTTTGCGTGACTGCGGCGGCACCGATCGTCTGGCTGCCGAAGGCCAGCACGCCCGGGGTGGCGCCGGCCGCCGCCGTGGCGCTGGCGCCGCTGCCGGCCAGGCCGATGGTGACGTTGCCGTTGGCCGCATTCGAGGCCACCGTCAGGTTGCCGGAAAAAGCGCCGCTGGCGGTGGGCTGCGCCGCAACAGTCAGCGCGCAGCTGGCGCCGCCCGCGAGCGGCTTGCTGACCGCGCAGTCGCCGCCGAGCGTGAAGATGGCGCCGTTGGCGCCCGCCAGCGCGATGCTGCTGAAGGTCAGGGCGCTCTGGCCGCTGTTATTGAGGGTGATGCTGTGCGGGGCCGAGGGTGCATTGGTGGCCAGCGCGCCGAAGTTGATGCTGGTGGCCGAGACGCCAATCGTGGCCTGGGGCGCGGCGCTGCCGGTGCCGCTCAGCGCCACGCTGCTGCTGCCGCCGGTGCCGTTGTGGGCCACCGCCAGGCTGGCGCTGCGCGCGCCTGCGACACTCGGCTTGAAGCTGACCAGCACCGTGCAGTTGGCGCCCGCCGCCACCGCGCCGCCGGGCGCGCAGGTGCCGCCGGCGATGCTGAAGTCGGCCGCCGCGGCGCCCAGCACGCCGATGGTATCGATATTGAGCGCACCCGAGCCGGTATTGGCAAGGGTGGCGGCCAGCGCAGCGCTGGCCTGGCCCAGCACCGTGCCGCTGAAGGCCAGGCTGGCGGGATTGAGACTGGCCGCCGGCGCCGCGCTCACGCCCGGGTTGCCGATGAAGGCCGCAAGGTCGGCCAGGTCGACATCCGACAATTTGCCGGCGTAGATATTGCCCATGCCGCCCTTGTTGGCGGCCATCGCCGCGCTGATGGCGGCCGGATTATCGGCCCCGTTCAGGATTTTGCTGACGTTGGCGGTCGGCGAGGCGGTGTGGCAGCGCGCGCAAGCGGTGCCGCCGCCGGCCGGGCCGTTCAGGTACAGCGTCTTGCCGTGCAGGGCATCGGCCGCGTGGGCCTGGCCCATCGCCAGCAAGGCGCACAGACCGGCGCCGCGCAGATGATGCCGCAGGCCGGATTGGTTCAGTCGAAATCCTGTCATTGCTACTCCTGGTTGATACCTGGTTAATGTTAAAAGTAGATGCTGACACTGCAAAAACCCAGTGCGACAGCGTTACACAGCGCGTGTACCAGTGCGCACAGCCGCCAGTCGCGCCAGCGGCGGTAAATCAGTCCGAATGCCAGTCCCGGCAGGAACACCGCCGCCATGGCTTGTGCGCCCGACATCAGGTGGAGCAGGCTGAACGCCAAAGCAGGCGCGCCCAGCACCAGGGCCGGCGCGCTGGCGCGCCGCATCAGCCATTCCTGCAGGCCGGCGCGCACGATGCATTCTTCCAGCAGTGGCGCGAGCAGCAACAGCCGGAACAGGCTGGCGGCCGAGTGATCGAGAAGCGAGGGGCCGCACAGGGCAAACAACATGCTGATCCTTCGGTGGTAACGATGCATTGTTCGGTCTTATTGAACGGTCAATACGGGCTCGTCCACAAAAGGTTCAATGCTTTTGAAAAATTTTTGTAAAAATTGCCACGTGTAGAATCGGGGGCGGCACCGGAGCAACATATTTTTTTCTCGGCAGCATGAACCTTTTCGCTTCGGGCAAGTATTCACCGCAGAAGCAAAGAACATCGTGGAGAACGTCGCAGCATGCTTAAACAATGGAGAGCGCGGTTCGGGGGGTCGCCGGCCGCATCGGCCGCATCGGCCGCATCGGCCGCATCGGCCGACACCGGCGACACCGCCTTGATTGCCCTCATCGCGGGCGGGGACCGGGACGCCTTCCAGGCGCTGTACCGGATGTACTTCGGGCGGCTGGCGCGCTTTCTCGACCGGATGGTGCGCAACGGCGCCCTGATCGAGGAGATCGTCAACGACACCATGCTGGTGGTGTGGCAGAAGGCGCATACGTTCGACCACACCTGCAAGGTGTCGACCTGGGTGTTCGCCATCGCCTACCGCCAGGGACTGAAGGCGGTGAATCTGCGCGACGAGCCGGTGGAATCGAATTTTGAACTGGAGGCGGGCGACGCGCGCCAGGAACCGGAGCAGGCGCTCGCGCAGCAGCAGTTGCAGCAGGGCGTGGGCGAAGCGCTCAAGGCGCTCTCGCTCGAACAGCGGGTGGTCGTCACGCTGACCTATTACCACGACATGGGCTACCAGGAAATCGCCGGGACGATGGGATGCCCGGTCAATACCGTCAAGACGCGGATGTTTCACGCGCGGCAGCGCCTCAGGGTGCTGCTGTCCGCACATCAGGAGGAACCGTTATGAACCTGGACCAAGAACCGACCGGCGCATCGCACCAGGCGATGCGCGATTTGCTGCCGTGGTTTGCCAACGGTACCCTGGACGAGACCGAGGCGGCACCTGTGCGCGCGCACCTGCGGCACTGCGCGCAGTGCGCCGGCGAGGTCGCATGGCAGCGCCAGTTGCATGCAGCGCCGGCCGAAGCGCCCGGCCTCGATCCGGAGCGCGCACTGGCGCGCCTGATGCCGCGCCTCGGCCCCCAGGCAAGTGCGGCGCCTGTCAAGGCGTCCGGCCTGCGCGCCTGGTTCGGCAACGGCTGGATGCCGTGGGCGCTGGCCGGGCAATGCGCCTTGATCACCGTGCTGGTGATCCAGATGATCGCGCCGGTGGGCAAGGGCGACGCCTACCAGGCCTTGAGTTACGGCGCACCCGCGCCGGCCGGCACCATCGTCGTGATCTTCCAGCCCGACGCCAGCCTGCGCGAGGTGCAGCGCACCTTGCAGGCCAGCGGCGCGCGCGTGGTCGACGGCCCGACCGTCAGCGGCGCCTTTGTCCTGAGCGCGCCGCCGGGCCAGCAATCGAACGCGCTTGCCGTACTGCGCGCCGGCGCCGGCGTGCAACTGGCCGAATCGCTCACGCCGCGGAGCGCACCGTGATGCGCCTTCTGGGGGCGGCGCTGCTGCTCCTGGCGGCGCTCAGCGGCCACGCCCAGGAGGCGGCCCCGGCCCCGGCGCAGGCGGAGGTGCGCCAGATCCTGGTGATGCTGCATTTGCCGGCGCCGCACTTCAGGCCCGACGCCGCCTACGGCGCCAACTACCGCGACGACGCCGGGCGCCTGGCGCGGCGCCGCATCGCCGAAGCGCTGGCGCGCGAACACGGCCTGACCATCCTCGAAGGCTGGCCCATGCCAGCCCTGAACGTGGACTGCTACCGCATGGCCGAACCGGCCGGCGCCGAGCCGGGCAAGATCGTCGAAGCGCTCTCGCGCGACGCCCGGGTCGACTGGGCGCAATCGATCAACACCTTCTCGGCCCAGGCCAGCGACCCGCTGTACCCGGTGCAGCCGGCCGCGCTGCAGTGGCAGCTGGGCGAAGTGCGCAAGGCCGCCACCGGGCGCAAGGTGCTGGTGGCGGTGATCGACAGCGGTGTCGAAAGCGACCATCCCGACCTGGCCGGGCAGGTCGCCTTCCAGGAGAATTTCGTGGACGGCCAGGCGTATGCCGCCGAAACCCACGGCACCGGCGTGGCCGGGGTGATCGCGGCGCTGGCCGGCAATGGCGTGGGGATCGAAGGCGTGGCGCCGGACGCGCGCCTGATGGCGTTGCGCGCATGCTGGCAAGTGACTGGCGGGGCCACCCGCTGCAACAGCTTCACCTTGGCCAAGGCGCTCAATTTCGCGCTGATGCACGGAGCGCAGGTGATCAACCTGAGTCTGTCTGGGCCGGCCGACCGACTGCTGCGCGAACTGATCGACGTCGCCTGCGCGCGCGGCGTGCGGGTGGTCGGCGCGGTGGACGCGGCCAGCGCCGACGGCGGTTTTCCCGCCTCGCATCCTGGCGTGTTCGCGGTGGCGGCCGACGGCAGCCGGCAGTTGAACCCGCAGGTGCTGATGGCGCCCGGGCGCGACATCCCGACGGCGGCGCCGGGCGCGCGCTGGGGCATGGTCTCGGGGTCGTCCTATTCAGCGGCGCATATCTCTGGCATGATGGCCGTGCTGAGCGAGCTGCGTCCCGGGCTCACCTTGCCGCAGGTCCGCTCAAGCATCGTGCTTCAGCCGGGCGGCATCAACCTTTGCGCCACCGTCACCCGCCTCACAGGAAAATGTACATGCGTCTGCGTCGAGGTCACGCCGCCCAAGATCGTCCGCCTGCCCTGAACGCCGCCGCGCACGGAGCGGCCCTTGCGTAGATGCCGGTTTGCGCTCGCACTGGCGTGCTGCCTCGCGGGCGGCAACGCCTGCGCCCAGGCCAGCGGCAGCGTGTCGCTGGTCTCCGACTATTATTATCGCGGCGTCGGCTACAGCAAGGGCGACCCGGTGGCCCAGTTCAACCTCTCGTTCGACACCCGCAGCGGCTTTTATGCGGGCACGTTCGCCTCGCAGCTGAAAATGAGCGGCACGCCGCGCGGCGTGTACGCGATCGGCTACGCCGGCTACGCACGGCGCATGACGGCGGGGCCGTCGTGGGAAGTGGGGGCGTCGAACCACACCTTTTCCAGCATGTCGGCCCTGAACTACCGCGAAGTATATGCGGGGCTGGGTGGTGACCGGCTCAGTGGCAGGGTGTCGTATTCGCCGGCCTACCTGGGCACCAGCATGCGCACGCTGTACGGGGAACTCAATGGCGGCGTGGCGCTGACCGACGATGTGGGCTTGTTCGCGCGGGTCGGTTACCTGCGCCCGGTATCAAAGGTGCCGCGCTACACCTCCGGCGCCCGGGCCGACGCACGGATCGGCGTGAGCATGAGCATCGAGTCCTGGAAAGTGCAAGCCGCGTGGGATGCGCTGCACGCGGAGCGGGGCGCCTACGCGCGCTCGAGCGGCAGTATCGGCTCGCGCAACGGGCTGGTGCTCACCGTCGGCCGCTCGTTCTGATCCGCCCCTTCGCTGGTGTCTCGCCTGGTGTCTGTCTCGCCTGGTGTCAGGTCTGACATTCGGACACGAGCTGATCCTTAAGTACAACTACGCAGCCATTTAGAGTTGAGCCCGTGTCCGAATGTCAGACCTGACACCGGGGTGACAGACACCGGGGTGACACCGGGGTGGGAAAAAGAAAAAGGGCCTGTGGATTTCTCTACAGGCCCTTCATCGTACGAATTTTGGTGCGGCTGGCAGGAATTGAACCCACGACCCCTTGGTTCGTAGCCAAGTACTCTATCCAGCTGAGCTACAGCCGCGTATGCAAAGATTATAGCAGCAAGTTCTTCATTCACCAAATATTCTCACGTCAATCTTGAGAATTCGCCGAATAAGCAAACTGTCGAACAAAGAAAAAGGGCCCGAAGATTTATCTACAGGCCCTCGATCTTACGAATGTTGGTGCGGCTGGCAGGAATTGAACCCACGACCCCTTGGTTCGTAGCCAAGTACTCTATCCAGCTGAGCTACAGCCGCGCTTGAGCAAATATTATAGCAGCGCACGATGACTTTGCCAAATCTTCTTACTCATTTCTTTTGAAAATACCGAACAAGCAAACAGCAGCGCAAAGAAAAAGGGCCTGAAAATTTCTCAACAGGCCCTTCGTCTTACGAATTTTGGTGCGGCTGGCAGGAATTGAACCCACGACCCCTTGGTTCGTAGCCAAGTACTCTATCCAACTGAGCTACAGCCGCTTAAGCAACTATTATAGCAGCTTCACCTTGTTTTCGGCACCTTGTTTTGCTGGCGCCTGTCGCTCGGTGCTTCTACTACCCTTCGGTTCACTTGCATTTCCGAAGAAGGCGCTATTGTAGTGGCGCCTTCGCCGTTTGTCCAGAGGGCAAACGGCGAAGGCGCGCGGCAAGTAATTTTCACGCCGGGCCGGCCATCTGTTAGATTACTCCTATTGCTGCGTGGAATGCCCATGATGCTTCGTTTGACGACCCGACCGAACGCGACACTGTTCCGGCTGGCCCTTGCCTGGCTGCTGGGCGTGGCGTGCGTGGGGGCGGCGCTGGCGGCGCCCGTGCGCAGCCTGCGCTTCGAGCATATCGGGCTCGAACAGGGCTTGTCGCAGGAGTCGGTGCAGAGCATCCTGCAGGATCGCCAGGGCTTCATGTGGTTCGGCACCCAGGCGGGCCTGAACCGCTACGACGGCTACCGCATGACCGTCTTCAAGAACGATCCCGCCGATCCGGACAGCATCGCTGACAATTACATCTCCGCCTCGTTCGAGGACGACCAGGGCCGCCTGTGGTTCGGCACCAAGGGTGGCTTGATCCGCTACGACCGCGCCACCCGCAAATTCATCCGCTACGCCAGCGCCGGCAACGCGGCCGACGGCATGAACAACCGCGTGGTCTCGGCCATCGTGGCCGACGGCGGCGGCGGCTTGTGGCTGGCCACCGGCGAAGGACTCAAGCACTTCGATCCGGCCAGCGCGCGCTTTGCCACGCTGCGCCACGATCCGGGCGACGCCACCAGCCTTTCCGACGACCGCGTCAACGCATTGGTGCGCGACACCGACGGCAGCCTGTGGGTGGCAACCGCGCGTGGGCTGGACCGGCTGGCACGCGGCGCGCAGCGCTTCGAGCGCTTTACGATCGCCTCGGGCGGCGACGCCCGGCGTGGCGACGCCCGGCGCAACCAGGTGCTCTCGCTCTCGCTCGGCGCGAACCGCACCTTGTGGGTCGGCACCGGCGCCGGGCTCGAAGCGTGGCAGCTGGGCGCGGCGCAACCGGCGCGGCGCCAGTTCGGCGAGGCCGACGGCATCGGCGCGGTGCGCGTGCAGTCGCTGTATCACGACGCGAAGGGCAAGCTGTGGGCAGGCACCGAACTCGATGGCCTGTTCTTGCGCGACCCCGCCAGCGGCGCATTCGTGAGCTACCGGCACCAGCCGCTCGACCGCCATTCGCTGTCGGACAACCGCATCGCGGCCAGCTTCCTCGACCGCAGCGGCACCCTCTGGGTCGGCAGCTGGTTCGGCGGCGTGAACCGGGTCGACATCGCCAGCGGCGGCTTTAACCGGCTCGCGCACGTGCCGGACGATCCGGCCAGCCTCAGTTCCAACAAGATCCGGGCGCTGGCGGCGGACGGCCACGGCACGCTGTGGCTCGGCACCACCGGCGGTGGCGTCAACAAGGTCGACCTGGAAAAGGGCAGCGTTACCCGTTTGCGCGCGGGCGAGCTGGTGACCGCGCTGGCGGTCGGGGTCGACCGCGTCTGGGTCGGCACGCCCACCGGTCTGTCGTCAATGGACAAGGAGGGCGGCCACGTCACGCCGCTGCCGCTCGGCGGCGACGCCAACGCCTCGTATATCCAGCGCCTGCTGATCGACCGCGCCGGCAAGTTGTGGATACTCACGCGCGGCGGCGTGGCGCGCTACGATCCGGCCAGCGACACCCGGGTCGGCTGGCGCCACGATCCGCACAATCCGCACAGCCTGGGCGAGAACCACGGCTTCGCGATCGTGGAAGACCAGCGCGGCATCATCTGGATCGGCACCGACAACGGCCTCGAACGGCTCGACCCGGCCACCAGCCGTTTTACCCATTACCGCTACGACCCGGCCGATGCGGCCAGCCTGCGCCACAACCGCATCTATTATCTGTTCGAGTCGCGCGCCGGCCAGCTGTGGGCCGGCACCGCGGGCGGCCTGCACCGGGTCGAGCCTGGGGCCGACGGCAAGGTGTACTTTCGCTTTTATGCGCTCAACGGCGCCGGCGCCGCGGACCCCATCGGCGGCATCGTGGAAGACGACGCCGGCATGCTGTGGGTGAGCAGCACCGCCGGCCTGGCGCGGCTGGACCCGTCCAACGGCCAGGTCAAGCACTACACCGCCAGGGATGGCCTGATCGATGGCTCGTATTTCGTCGGCGCGGCCGCGCGCAGCGGCGACGGCAGCCTGCACTTCGGCGGCATCAACGGCCTGACCTCGTTCCATCCCGAGGCGATCCGCGAAAATCCCTACCCGCCGGCGGTCATGATCACCGATTTCCTGATCTTCAACCGTCCGCTGCGCGCCGGCCAGCAGCTTGGCGACAGCACCTTCAAAGGCGCCATCGAAGACGCGCGCGAGATCACGCTGTCGTACCGCGATTCGGTGCTCTCGCTCGAATTCGCGGCCCTGCATTTTGCCGACCCCCAGCGCAACCGCTACCTGTACCAGCTCGAAGGCTTCGACCAGGGGTGGGTCAGCACCGACGCCGGCAAGCGCTTCGCCACCTACACCAATCTCGATCCGGGACGGTATGTGTTCCGCGTCAGGGCCAGCAACAAGGACGGCGTGTGGAACCAGGCGCCGACCGCGCTGGCGATCACGATTACGCCGCCGGCCTGGAAAACCTGGTGGTTCCGCCTTGCGCTGGCGGCGCTGGTGGCGGGCGTCGGCTACGCCCTGCTGCGCCTGCGGGTGCGCGCGCTGGTGCGGCAAAAATCCCTGCTCGAGCGCCTGGTCGGCTCGCGCACGGCGGAACTGCGGCTGCAGAAGGATTCGGTCGAACGGCAGAAAGCGGAAGTCGAGCAGGCGCACCGCAATATCGCGCTCCTGAGCGACATCGGCCGCAAGCTGACCGCCAAACTCGATAGCGAGTCGATCATGCTGATGTTGTACGCCCATGTCAATGAGCTGATGGATGCGAGCGTGTTCGGCATCGGCCTGTATCGGCCGGAGCGCGCCTGTATCGACTATCCGTTCGCGATGGAGGGTGGCAAGCGCTATTTGCCGTATTCGCGCAGCATGGACCAGCCTAACCAGCTGGCGGTATGGTGCATCACCAACGAGCGCGAGGTGTTCATCAATGACCTGGAGAAGGAGTACGGCAACTACATCGGCGACCTGCTGCTCACTTCCAGCGAAGAGAACCTGGGCACGCTCGAAGACGGCTCGCTGCCGACCACGCCGCGCTCGCTGCTGTACGTGCCGATCGCGGTCAACGGCCGCATGCTGGGCGTGGTGTCGGTGCATAGCTATGCGACCAATGCCTACGAGCGCATTCACCTCGACATGCTGCGCACGCTGGCGTCCTATGTCGGCGTGGCGTTCGACAATGCCGACGCCTACCGCCAGCTCCAGAGCACCCAGGCGCAGCTGGTTGCGCAGGAAAAGCTGGCGGCACTCGGTTCGCTGGTGGCTGGGGTCGCGCACGAACTCAATACCCCGATCGGCAACAGCCTGCTGATGGCCAGCACCTTGCAGGAGAAAACCAGCGAGATCGCCGGGAAGTTCGACGGCGCCACCATCCGCCGCTCCGATCTGAAGGTGTTCATCGATGCGTCGCAGGAGGCGTCGGAGCTGATCATGCGCAGTTTGTTCAACGCGGCCGACCTGCTCAACAGCTTCAAGCAGGTGGCGGTGGACCAGGCCAGCGCGCAGCGGCGCCGCTTCGACCTGGAACAGGCCGCGCACGAAATCGTGGCCACCATGATGAACCAGGTGCGCAAGGCCGGCCACACGCTCACGCTGACGGTGGAGCCGGGCATCGAGATGGAGAGCTATCCGGGACCGTTCGGGCAGGTGATGATCAACCTGATTAACAATGCCTTGCTGCATGCGTTCGAAGGGCGCGTTGGCGGCGCGATCACGGTCACTGCCGGCTTGCAGGGGCCGGAGCGGGTGCTGCTGGTGTTCGTCGATGACGGCGTCGGCATTCCGGTCGAGCATCAGGCGCGCATTTTCGATCCGTTTTTCACGACCAAGATGGGGCAGGGCGGGTCCGGCCTGGGCCTCAATATCACGTACAACATTGTCACGTCGCTGCTGGAAGGCGGCATCCGCGTCGAAAGCGGCGCGGGACGCGGCACCACGTTCTTCATCGACCTGCCGCTCAGGGTGGGGGCGCAGGCGAACACGCACAAGGAGATGCATGACCATCATCACGACCATTGAAGACTTGCGGGTCTTGGCCAAGAAGCGCGTTCCGCGCATGTTCTACGACTACGCCGACGCCGGTTCATGGACCGAATCGACCTACCGCGCCAACAGCGACGATTTTGCGAAGATCAAATTCCGCCAGCGGGTGGCGGTCAACCTGGTCGACCGCACCACCCGCACGACCATGATAGGGCAGGAGGTGGCGATGCCGGTGGCGCTGGCCCCGACCGGGCTGACCGGCATGCAGCATGCCGACGGCGAGATCCTGGCCGCGCGCGCCGCCGAGCGCTTCGGCGTGCCGTTCACCCTCTCGACCATGAGCATCTGCTCGATCGAGGACGTGGCGGCGCATACCACCAGGCCGTTCTGGTTCCAGCTGTATGTGATGAAGGACCGCGCCTTCATCGAGCGCCTGATCGACCGCGCCAGGGCGGCGCGCTGCTCGGCGCTGGTGCTCACGCTCGACCTGCAGGTGCTGGGCCAGCGCCACAAGGATATCCGCAACGGCATGACGGCGCCTCCCAAGATGACGCTGGCGAACGTCATCAACCTGATGACCAAGCCACGCTGGTGCATGGGCATCCTGCGCACGCCGCGTCGCGGCTTCGGCAATATCGTCGGCCATGCGAGCGATGTGTCGGATATGTCCTCCTTGTCGGCGTGGACCTCGCAGCAGTTCGATCCGGCCCTGTCCTGGGCCGATGTGGAGTGGATCAAGCGGCGCTGGGGCGGGAAGCTGATCATCAAGGGCATCATGGATGCGCAGGACGCGCGCCTGGCGCTTGACTCCGGCGCCGATGCGCTGATCGTATCGAACCATGGCGGGCGCCAGCTCGATGGCGCGCAGTCGAGCATCGGGGCGCTGCCGGCCATCGTGGAGGCGGTCGGCAAGGGCATCGAGGTGCATATGGATGGCGGCGTGCGCTCGGGGCAGGATGTGATCCGCGCGCTGGCCCTCGGCGCCAAGGGCGTGTACATCGGCCGGCCGTTCCTGTACGGGCTGGGGGCGCTGGGCGAGCAGGGCGTGAGCAAGTGCCTGGAGATCATCCGCAACGAGCTCGATCTGACGATGGCGTTTTGCGGCCTGCGCGACGTAAATGACGTGGACAGCAAAATCCTGTTGCCGGGGACCTTCTAGCCTGAATTTTGCACAAAAAAGGGCAAGAATGCCGTAAGTGATTGATAGAATGGGAGTTATCTAAAAACCTACCCTATCAGCACGAACACACCTTGCCCGACATGAATTCTACCCCAGAGCA
>NZ_WHJF01000289.1:0-1310 GCF_011682185.1 Massilia genomosp. 1 | reverse complement strand
CACTTCTTTCGAAGCGCCTAATTTCTTTTTTGTGAACATTTGATAATTTAAGTATTCAACGTCGCCTGCGCTTCGTTGGCACCTTCATCAAACGCCCACACTTATCGACTGTTAATTGTTAAAGAACTTATTCTGTACCGCCTTCTGCCGTTTGCTACGAAGCGTTGTGTTCGTTGCAGCAGAGAGATGAGATTATGCGGCGTTTTGCGTTCTTCGTCAACCTCTTTTTTACTACCGCGCCTCCTTGGAGACGGCCCTGACAGACTGCTAACTACTTGATTTCGTTAACCCTTTCTGCGGGGAGGCGAACTATAGCAGAGCTTCTCGATCTTTACCAGATTGTTTTGGTGATGCCATACAAATTTCGTTCGGCTGACTCAAAGAACGAAAAATTGGGCTCCCAGGACGCGCTGGATGGATGCGGATCGCTTGCTCTTCGCTGGCTGGTTGCCGGCGTCGCAGGCATTGATGGTTGATGCAGGCAGCAAAGCGCTGTTTCACATTGGGCAAAAAAAATCCCGCCAGACTCTCGCCTGGCGGGATTTCTTATGCACGATGACTTAGAACTGGAACGATACGCCAGCGCTGAAGTTGGTCAGATCGCTGCTTGGACGCTGAACTTCGATACGACCCGAAATTGCTGGCGTGAAAGCGTAGGTGGCGCCAAAACCGTACAGCGCTTTGTTCGTCGATGCGGTGTCGCTGTGGCCACCTGTGGATTCTTTAGCTTCCAGGCGGTTGTAGCCAAGGCGACCGTACAGGCCGAAACCGTTGCTCAGTGGAATCGAACCGATAACCGAGATAGCAGCCTGGTCGAAGGTGAAATCGGTGCGATTTTCTTCAAACGAAGCCAGACGGCGATAGCTGCCTTCAACAGCGATCGTTGGGGTGATGTTGTAGCCAACGAACGCGCCGTAGCCGGTTTCACGGTCGGAGTAATTGTCAACTTTGGTGGTGCCGAAATCGCCACCAACATAGAATTTGTTCGCTTCAGCTGCGAAAGACGAGGAAGCCATAACGGCCAGAGCTGCTGCCAATGCGATTTTTTTAAACACGGGTAAATCCTTTGTTATTAGTGAATTATCCAACGAAGACTACGTCTTGGTCGCGTGCCATATTTTACCTGTGGTTTCGGTCACACACAATTTTGCACTACAGGATTACGGAATAATGTTGTTTTCCGGTGACTATTCAGCCTCTGGGAGGGGTGTAAAAACCTATTTAAAATCAATGGGTTGCGGCCATCTGAAAACAGCTGAAAAACGCGAAAACCCGGCTTTTTTCATAAAAACTGAGTAAATCGCGCCTTT
>NZ_WHJF01000288.1:0-1326 GCF_011682185.1 Massilia genomosp. 1 | reverse complement strand
CAGGTTGCGCGATTGCTTGACTTCAAAGTGTGGCATGGCAGGTCAGGTGAAAGTATGGGATGCCATATTTTACTTTGAAATCAATGACTTGATCAACTATTGAAGGAGGCGGAACACGGATTCAGGAGTTACATATCATCAATGCTTCGCCGTTTCTGACTTGACTCAGAAATGATGGTTACCGAGAAAAATTGAATTATTAAGCTTTACGATGTAATCGACCGATATTCTCTTGCGACTTCATCAAAGTCATTCATCATGCCAACGAGATCCACATCAAATTTCTTTTTTTTCAATCGCGCGCAAGTTGCATTAATTGCATCTTTTGCAATATTCAAAAGATATTCCTGTTTATTTTTGCTTGACAATAACCAAAAATCTTTTTTTATTGAAACTTGGTAGGAAATGTCTCGATTTTTAGATGAGTAATTCATTAGCTTCGGCTTGTCCGGGATCGTAAACCACTTTAAAAATCCATCTACGCGCAGATCGATCAAGATAAAATCGAGATGCTTGCTATATTTAGCTGCTGGCATTTTATCGGCTAGAATTTTTTCTAGTGAAAGCAAATACGAGCGTAGCTTTATTTCTTTACCTTCATCGCCGAAAATTGCGGTGAAAGAGATTGAGCTATTTATGAGATATTCTGTGTGGTTATTCATTTTATAGTTTTCTTATTACTCGAATGCATGGATTTTTTTGTTTGTGCTCAGCGATAATCTGCTCAGGTGACTTTTTAATATTCGGTGTTCGTGGAAAAGTTTCGTTGTTGTCGGGGCCGCCGTGTATTTCGATCATTTCACGCTCTAGTTGATGTATTGCCCGGCGCGAGCCAGTGGCGATCGGTACCATTCGTCTACCTGCAAGAAACTTTCTATAGTAGCGTAGTGACGCTGGACTTTTTCCTGTGACTCCCCATTTGCTCAGACTTCCGTCCGGAAATATTAGCTTGTAGAACGTCGTGCAAAGTGGGCTATCTAGTCTGTTGCCGTGCCCAGTATCTCGCTCGTTTGGCGGCCGACCGCGCCTTTTTCCATATGTCCCATCCTTTCGGTGGTATTTTTTGGAAGCCAAGCCGAGCGGGTCGATTTCGCCAGTTGGCGCTCCCACGTAAGCATATGAATTCAGTCCCCCGTGCAAACCTGCCGGATCTTGCGAAATATATCTTGCCGTACAGGGGTCGTAATATCGATTCTTATTGAGCCAATTGCAAAACGATTTTTCTGAACTGGCCGACATCAGGAGAGCACGATTTTTCATCGCTTTTTCGTGATATCGGAGGAAATCTGATCGGTTACGGCGGCGGAATCATGGCTAATCTCATTT
>NZ_WHJF01000287.1:0-1326 GCF_011682185.1 Massilia genomosp. 1 | reverse complement strand
AAAGCTGTTTCGTTCTTTAACAATCTGGAAGAAGTAAAGTTTTAATCGTTTGACCGACAGGTCAGACGATGGGTAGTGATTGTATGTATCAAAACAAAGCAACAACGCTGTACTTTCTTATCTCTGTAACGCTCTTTGTTCTTCGGAACAGAGGCTAACGTTATAGGGACAAGCGAATAAGTGCACATGGTGGATGCCTTGGCGATTACAGGCGACGAAGGACGTAGTAGCTTGCGATAAGCTGCGGGGAGCTAGCAAACAAGCTTTGATCCGCAGATTTCCGAATGGGGAAACCCGGCCTTTACAGGTCATTGCATACTGAATACATAGGTATGCAAAGCGAACGCGGCGAACTGAAACATCTAAGTAGCTGCAGGAAAATAAATCAACCGAGATTCCCAAAGTAGTGGCGAGCGAAATGGGATGAGCCTGCACGTTTTAGCATGACGCATAGTAGAACGGATTGGAAACTCCGGCCATAGAGGGTGATAGCCCCTTATACGAAATGCGATGTGTGGAACTAAGCGTGCGACAAGTAGGGCGGGACACGAGAAATCCTGTCTGAATATGGGGGGACCATCCTCCAAGGCTAAATACTCGTAATCGACCGATAGTGAACCAGTACCGTGAGGGAAAGGCGAAAAGAACCCCGGAAGGGGAGTGAAATAGATCCTGAAACCGTGTGCATACAAACAGTAGGAGCGGACTTGTTCCGTGACTGCGTACCTTTTGTATAATGGGTCAGCGACTTACATTCAGTGGCAAGGTTAACCGTATAGGGAAGCCGTAGAGAAATCGAGTCCGAACAGGGCGACAGTCGCTGGGTGTAGACCCGAAACCAAGTGATCTACTCATGGCCAGGATGAAGGTGCGGTAACACGCCCTGGAGGTCCGAACCCACTAATGTTGAAAAATTAGGGGATGAGCTGTGGGTAGGGGTGAAAGGCTAAACAAACTTGGAAATAGCTGGTTCTCTCCGAAAACTATTTAGGTAGTGCCTCAAGTATCACCATCGGGGGTAGAGCACTGTTATGGCTAGGGGTTCATTGCGAATTACCAAACCATTGCAAACTCCGAATACCGATGAGTGCGAGCTTGGGAGACAGACGTCGGGTGCTAACGTCCGGCGTCAAGAGGGAAACAACCCAGACCGCCAGCTAAGGTCCCAAAGATTGGCTAAGTGGAAAACGAAGTGGGAAGGCTAAAACAGTCAGGATGTTGGCTTAGAAGCAGCCATCATTTAAAGAAAGCGTAATAGCTCACTGATCGAGTCGTCCTGCGCGGAAGATGTAACGGGGCTAAGCCAGTCACCGAAGCTGCGGATAT
>NZ_WHJF01000286.1:0-1335 GCF_011682185.1 Massilia genomosp. 1 | reverse complement strand
CATCGAGACTTGCCGCAAGCGGGCCGTTTCCTCCTGGGTCTACATCGCCACTGTGATCGCCGCCGCCAGAAAGGGCGTCGCCACACCCTCGCTGCCGCCGATTCCGTCCGGGACGTGAACGGTTACAAGGTATCACATGGCTGGTCGGTCAACGGTAAAAGAAGTTGATTTTGAAGATTGTCATTGTTGCTGTATATCCGCTGCCGCTCGCCGATGAGATTGTTGGGGCGATACTGTTCAGAAGGCTATGCCAGAACCAGATGATCTATAAGGATCGGGAGATGGAGAAAAAAGGGCGCGCGTCATATATATGTTGATCATGAAGAAGAGCAAATTGACGGAAAGGCACTTCCCATGACAAGCGAAATTCGGGAGTACGTCTATGAAACCAATAAATCAGTAATGCTTAGATATGTCGTATTCCGAACAGGCCAGGGACGTTTGACTAGATATATCCAGATCAACGACGGCGGCAGCCCGTTAATCTTCAGCGGAGTGTGCTACCCGAAAGAGGGAAAATGACCTTTACATTGATTAAGAAGTTGTCAATTAGAAGTTAATTTGAAAATATGCAGCAACGTGCAGAAATTTAAAAGGATAATGTAATTATGGGATTATATATTTTGGCATTGCTGCTGATCTGGTTTGGTGTGCTCTGGTGGGTGGTGAAAGGTATCATGTGGCGGGTCGATCATCCGTACAAGGCGTTAATTTCGACGATTATCATTGTAGTTGCTTATCCACTGCCGGTCGCGGATGAAATCGTTGGGGCGATACAGTTCAAAAATTTATGTGAGAAACAGGTGATATATAAGGATCCGAACATGGCGAAAAAAAGAGGCGCGCGTCTCATATTTGTTGCTCATGAAAAAACGCAAATTGATGGGAAGGCGGTGCCCATTACAAGCGAACTTTGGGAATTTCTTAACGAAAGTGATAAATCAGTGATGTTTAAGTATTTGGTATTCGACACAGATGGAGGATTTTTGGTCAGAAATTTTTACATCCAAGAGGGAAGTGGCCCGTTTTTATTTACCAGTGCTTGCCAGCCGGAAGAATATCGTACGTTTTTTACTGAATTTGAAGTTGTCAATTAAGACAGGATAGTATATATGAATATGCATGATGTTTTCATCAACACAATTTTGGCTGATGCTGCTTATGTTGGTAATTTGGCAGATAATTTGACAGGGGATCCTTTAAAGAAAGCGCTGGAAAATCAAATGACCCCGGTCTTGGCCGAGTTTATCTCAAATGAATTTACTGTCATCAGACATTTGGAATCCGGCGATATTTTGGGGAGCGGCTTCGACGGCACGATGTGGAAAAATTCGA
>NZ_WHJF01000285.1:0-1337 GCF_011682185.1 Massilia genomosp. 1 | reverse complement strand
AAACCACGTAATGATCGTTGCGAGCGCACATGGGGCAGACGAATCCGTCGCGCCACCGAATCTTCTCCAGTGCCGCTTCGCACTGCGCTTGCGTCCCGTAGAGCTCCATGAATTGCGTCACACTCATCCCCGCCTGAAACTGAACCTGATTCATCGTCGCCATAATCCTCTCCCGCCTGCGCCACCACGGACGCATATGCAAAGTTGGACACGTAACGGCGACCGAAGTTCAGTTATGCTGAAGATCAGCGCTAATCACCAAGCCGATTGCCTGATTTTGACACCGCGATCAGCTAGCAGCGTTTCCGCAAATGCTTGCCCACAAGAAGTCTTAGTCGCTTGCTGCACGACAGATGGGTTATGAATCTCATTGATAACAGGCCAACCTCCCCCGGCTCCTGCATATTCGACTTTATTTGCCCCATTGACGAATAACTCGTGAAAAAATCGTTTGGCGTCTCACCTTTTATCAAAGCGAGCTTTCATCCGCGCCCGCATTTCCTTCATCACATATTCGTCGTCACAATGAATAAGATAATGCTTTCGATCATTGGGGCACTCTATCCCATGAAATGACATTCCTAACGCCCAATTTTTTGGAATTGTCTGAATTGCAGCAGCGCAAACAGGACATTGTAATTCCTGCCCTTCACGAACGCGTTTGACTGCTTCAACACCCGAAACTAAATTTGCAATCATAATAGTCACCTTTTCCCGCCAAATGGATATTGCCCCAGCGGGAGATCTTTATCCTTATACAGCTGTTTGACGTCATTATATATATTCATCCGCTCGGCTCGCGCCGGCCGAACACCTGTCGTAAAAAGGGATTCATTCCTAAACGCAAGATATTCCTCATATATCGTTCCCGCTTCGCCAGTTCGATAGAAACGATGTTGATGCTTGGCTTCATGAATAATTGTTGAAACAGCCTCTTTAGCAGAAGAATGCCTGAGCATATTTATGGTAACGGTATTACTATATTGGTCGAACAATCCCATGTCCTTCATGTCCGGGTCGTTCACGTATCTAACGTCCGTCCCCTGACGTTGAAGCCGCTGATACGAGCGCATCGCTATAGGATTCTCAGCCAAAATTTTGCTTGCTTCAACGCTCCAAATTTTTTCAACTGGATTCAATGAGCTATCGAACGACAATTTCGAGGATATGGGTCTTCCGCCGCCTTGGATTGCGGTGTTCGGCACCTTATTTGCCCCGATTCGATGCAGTGCTGCAGCCTCATCCGCTACTGCGCGAGCCGATGCGCCAGCCGCACGAGTTGCCGAACTAAGCGGAAAATCAATAAACGACTTCAGCGCCTTCCCGCCAGTCACGAC
>NZ_WHJF01000284.1:0-1342 GCF_011682185.1 Massilia genomosp. 1 | reverse complement strand
GGTCGGTGAAGGAACGTCTTGCGAACAATCAGGGCCATGGCATTGTGAAGCAAGTCCACGGCACCACGCAGCAGCAGTGCCGGCATCAGCGGTTTGAGTACCGTTTGTGCATAGGCGCGGTTCACGCGCCGGGCTGGCGGCAAGTGGAAAGTGGCGGCGGCCGTCGCCGTGGTCAGGGATTGCAAATTGTCGCAGACGATTTTGGCGTGGAAGTCCTGCAGTACGGCAAGCTGCGACAGCCCTGAGACGTGCTCCAGGTTGTGGTGATGTTTGAGGCGTTTGAAGGCTTCCTCGATGCGCCAGCGCTGGTGGTAGAGCGCGCCGAATTCGGCGGCAGGAAACTCTTCCATGTCGAGTAGATTGGTCATCAGCACGCGCACCTTGCCGGTCGAGGCGACGTGTCGAATCAGGCGCACTGTTTGCGGGGCGGCTGGACACTCGTAGTCGTTGGCGTCGCTACGGTCGGATGCGGGCAGCGTGACGATTTGTTCCACTCGGTCGGAGCGCAGGAAATCGCGCACGCAGGTGAAGCCGGCGTTGCCCGCCTTCTCAACGCGCATGCAAAAGCCGATGCCGCGCTGGTTCAGCACGGCCACCAGCCAGCGGCATGGGTAGCCACGGTCCATCAGCAGCAGGTCGCCGCTGTTGAGCAGATCGAGGTGCTGAAACAGCATCTGGCGTTCACTCTCGTGGATGCTGTGCAGTGATGCGACCAGCGTCATCTCGGTACCAGGCAAGAACAGGCCGAAGGCAATTTGCTGACTGGTCGCAGCGTTCGGCACATTGCTGGCGCGCAGTCCGAACTGGAGCGTCGATGCGTCTGCGGCGACCAGGCGCCGACCGTGCCAACGCGGTATGGCACCGGCCGCTTCGGCCTGTTGAATCAGCCAGGTGTTGATGGCCGGAATGGCAGTGGCGGCCAGCTTGGCGCGGGCTCGGAACAGCGCACGCTCTGACACATGTCGTAGAAGTTGGGCGCTTTGACCGAGGTGGCCGAAAAATTCGTCGAGTTCTGCCTGTATGCTTTTGCGCATGCCACCAAGAAGCACGGCCACGAGGGCCGGCAATGGCAGTTTGCGCTGGCGGGTGAACGCGTTCGGGTGATCGGCATGGCGCGCCAAAGCGAGAAAGTGGTCGGAACGCAGGTAATCGGAAAAGGCTGCAAGCAGTAGTTCGAGCGACATAAGGGCCAATAAAGATCAAAAAGATCTTCATTGGCCGCCGCCCTGCACGCGAAAAAAAACCTCGCGTGCAGGGCGGCGGCCGCGCGAAGCGGTCATCTTGTCAAGCGATTTCGACGTTCAATCGTAAAAAAATCGACAGGCTTAAGTCCGGTAGATTG
>NZ_WHJF01000283.1:0-1347 GCF_011682185.1 Massilia genomosp. 1 | reverse complement strand
CTTCGCGCCGCCCGCCCTTGACCCTGCTCCGGACCGGACATCGACAAGCGCCGCAAGGCGCAGACATTCACAGCGGTAGCCGATATGGTAGCCGAAGTCAACTTCCACTCAAAACGGCATTGGGCCAAATCCGCTACGCTCGGACCTGCACAGATTTAACGGCTGATCTACAACGCCGCTCAGCTACCGCTTACCCATCACCGTCCCTTGCCGGCGCTTTCACTCCAGAGTGGATTTTTCCGCAGCCCGGATGGGATACGAATAGCATCGACCATGATACGAACATGCTACGAACAGGACACGAGACCCCTATCGCTGCAAAGGTAGCAAGTCGTCTCCATTGATGGTGCCCAGGTCCCGATCAGAGACGATCAGAACAGTTTTCATGGCAATATCAACAATTGCTTCGAAAATAGTTATAACGTCACTTGGGGCATTCGAAATAACGTACCGTTTCTCCCCGGTCTCCATATCGGTTCGCGCAAGAACGTAACCACCATTTTTATCCGCCTCCCATGAATCCCCTGGCCCAAGGACTGACCTTGGGACAGCACTGAAGGAAAACCTCCACCGGTGATCGGCTTCCCTTTGCCCACCATACGTCGTGCACGTCTTGAACCAACTCGGCCATGTTTTCTTTGGGTGAACCTCAAGAAAACTATCCAAGAATATTCGAAGCGCATCTTCAAAACCACGACCTACATCTTTCTTTTCCACCTTAATCACCTTAATCTCCACCATAAATCCTTGCCCATTGAGCTCGCATTATTTCAGACTGAATCATCGCATCATCCGACGGAAGCCGGCCATAAACGTGTTGGCCATCATTCCCCCAAATTGCGCTGCGTTGCTGTCCCATCTTTTGAAGGAATGGTCTATCCGCAGGTCCCGGATTAATGGAGTACCCTGGTGGGTGGGTATGCCCAGACCACTTCCCGTAACTCCCCGCCACGAGGTCATCAAGCATATTTTGGGATACCGTAATTTCATTTCCGTATCCTCTAATGACCGTCCGTTGAGCACCCAACGTAAACATACTATATTCATCGCCCGTGACTTGACCGATTGACCTCAGGTCTGCCATGGATACGTTCTTCTTCGCGAACGTGCCTACGGCGCCTTGGCTGGCCATTTGTTCATGAATTGCAACCTGCCGCGACGAAAGCGACGAAGTTGGCAGTAATTCCGCCAACTGACCGGAGCGAGCGGTGGCTATTACGTTATTTGCCCCGATTCGATGCAGTGCTGCAGCCTCATCCGCTACTGCGCGAGCCGATGCGCCAGCCGCACGAGTTGCCGAACTAAGCGGAAAATCAATAAACGACTTCAGCGCCTTCCCGCCAGTCA
>NZ_WHJF01000282.1:0-1365 GCF_011682185.1 Massilia genomosp. 1 | reverse complement strand
GCTTCGCGCCGCCCGCCCTTGACCCTGCTCCGGACCGGACATCGACAAGCGCCGCAAGGCGCAGACATTCACAGCGGTAGCCGATATGGTAGCCGAAGTCAACTTCCACTCAAAACGGCATTGGGCCAGAAATGGGCGCTTCCTGACAATGCAGCGAGTAACGCTAGAGAAATGCCGTCCACCGTGTGGGTATTGGTGCGCGAAGTGATTGAACATGATTCGCTAAAAGCCAAACACGAGCGGCTTTTAAAGAAGAGTTCAAAAGACGTTTGACGTACTAATTGGTGCTATGTCAATTTAAGTATTGACGCTGCACATTGTGCCGCTACTAGTGAGAAAAAATTGGAGATTTAGATGACTGCAATTCCATTCGATACCCTCAAGATGGTCCAGCGACTGGAAAGTGCTGGAGTACCATCGGATCAAGCAAAAGTGCAAGCCGCAGTATTAGCCGAGGTTATCAGCGCCGAGGATCTGAGCATTACCGAACGTTTCTCCGCGAAAGCGGATGTTCTGGCAGAACTGGCTGGCATCCGGGCCTCCATCGAAAAAATGGATACGCGACTTGACTCTAAAATCGACAAGACCGTTGCAGAAGCAAAGGCCGAGTTGGTGCGCTGGGTAGTCGGCGTCGGCATGCTGCAAATGGCACTGATTGCTGGCTTGGTACTCAAGCTTGTCCCGCACTAATCCGAGGAAAATTATGGCATTCAAACGTTACTGCGGCCGCTGCGGAAAAGAAACTGAGCATCACGATGATCGTGGCGTTATACGCTGTTCGCTGTGCGTGTGGAAGCGCCTCGATTGACCAAGGAAAACCGCGTTCTTATCGCGCCCGAAGCTGACCGGCAGCCAGTAAAAAAGGAAGACTATGAACTCATATTTCGACGCTACGGTGGAGGCGATGGACCTCATCGCGGTTCGTGTTGAGATGAATACCCTTTGTGCAAGTATCAATGCAAAAAATGGTTTCATCGAAACGTTCGCTGACAACCGTATCAGTGATCTCCGTAGCCGTAGCAAAGCTTTGGGGCAAGAGATCACGTTGGAGATAGACCCGGTTTCGGGCATCTATGTCGTACAGCCATAGGTCCAGAAAAATTGATCGATGAAAATGGCTGACAAATACGATGCTCTGCTTCAACGCTTCATGACTTTGGAAGACGAAAACAAGGCACTGCGGCACGCCTTGGCAACTGTTCGTTCGAGCGCGACGCGAGCAGAGGCGTAACGCTGTACATATGAGCCAATTGCAAAACGATTTTTCCGAACTGGCCGACATCAGGAGAGCACGATTTTTCATCGCTTTTTCGTGATATCGGAGGAAATCTGATCGGTTACGGCGGCGGAATCATGGCTAATCTC
>NZ_WHJF01000281.1:0-1372 GCF_011682185.1 Massilia genomosp. 1 | reverse complement strand
ATGCAAATTGTGCCGCGCCATCGCCCCCGTCCCCGGAGGACACGCCGGCATCGCCCACCTCGAACGTTGAAAGCAGCCCTGCCTCGGGGCTGGGCGCATCAGCGGGCACACCGGCCGATGGCGCCTGCAGTGAGCCGGATAAACCGTCTGGCGGCAAAAAGGCGGGCAAGCAGCCGGGCGCGAAAGGGGTTGGACGCATGCAAAAACTGGCGGTGTGCGACACCAGGGACCACTTCCCGGACTGCTGCGCCGCTTGTGGCTTGGAACTGACACGCGAAGGCGCGCAAGCCTATACCGGGTGGGACGAAATCGACATCGCCGGGAAGCCGACGGGGCAAATCGGTCTTTCCCTCCAAGTCACGCGCCACCGCCTCCACGGCGTCGCGTGCGCCTGCGGGCATATGACGCGGGCGGCGCACCACGTGGCGCCGGACGATCAATTATGGGACGGCGTCGAACTGGGGGAGTGGCGCCTGGTCGGCCCGCGCCTGGCCGGCGCCATCGTGTTCCTGTCGCTGCGCATGCGCCTGTCGCGCGCCCGCATCCGTGAGTTCTTCATCGAGCTGTTCGATTTGCAGCTCAGCACAGGCGTACTCGACGAAACCATCCGCGAGGCCGGGCGCGCCATGGCGCCGCTGGAGGACGAGATGGTCCGGGAAATCGAGGAGGCGGCGCTGCTCCATGCCGACGAAACGCCATGGAAGGAAGCGGGCAAGCCGCTTTGGCTATGGGTCTTCGCGGCGGCCCACACGACGCTGTTTTTTATCGGCTCGCGCAGCCTGGAAATCCTGTCGAATGTCTTGACGAACGCGTTCGAGGGGCAGCTCATGACCGATGGCTACCTGGCGTACCGCCATCTGGGCAATCGACTGCGCTGCTGGGCGCATTTATTGAGAAAAGTGCAAGGACTGACCGAGTCAACCGATGCCCGGGTGGTTTGCGCGGGAAAGGCGATGCAGGATGTGTTGCACACGCTGATGGAGGCCATTTACCTCGCCCGCGCCACGCCCGGCCACGAGAACGGGGCGCTGGCGAGCCAATACGCGCTTCAGATCGCGCGCTTGCGCACACTTTGCGAGCAGCATCGGGGTGACCCGCATGGCAAGCTGCGCTCGCTCGCCGTCGAGTTCCTGCTTGACTGGGATGTGATCCTGCGCCAAGTGTCGGAACCGCATCTGCCGCTGACGAATAATGCCGCCGAACAAGCCTTGCGCCATTGGGTGATCGCGCGCCGTATCAGCTATGGCACCAGAAGCGAGGCTGGCACCCGGGCGTTTGCATTGCTCGCCAGCGTCATCGAGACTTGCCGCAAGCGGGCCGTTTCCTCCTGGGTCTACATCGCCACTGTGATCGCCGCCGCCAGAAAGGGCGT
>NZ_WHJF01000280.1:0-1385 GCF_011682185.1 Massilia genomosp. 1 | reverse complement strand
ATAGAGGTATTTCCAGACGCCCTTGACCTTGACGTACGTCTCATCCATACGCCAACTGCCGCCGACCGGGCGCTTGTGTTTCCGGGCCATCTTCTCGATGAGTGGCAGGAAACGAATCGCCCAACGGCTGATCGACGAATGGTCGACCAACACGCCGCGCTCTTCCATCATCTCTTCGAGGTGTCGGTAGCTCAGCGGGTCTTGACAGGTAGGCCATATATCAGCGGATGCAGACCAGGATGACGTCGATCGGAAAACGCATTCCTTTGAAGTTAAGCATGCCAGTTCGTCCAGATTTTTGGTCGTCAAAGTTTACACGATCCCTATGACGGCTCCGCTAATACGACAGAACCCGCCCGAAGTGGCTGTACGCAAAATAGGTAGTTTGCCCATCACTGGCAAAGCAGGTGTACTTACCGGTTACTTTGTTTGGAAATTGCCAGAATATTTGCTTCAGGTAGACTTTAGCGTAATAAAGCAACGCGTCAACCGTATTTTTATAGCGGCACATCCTTATTGTGCACAATCTCTAATAGAAGCGCCGCTCTTTGTACAACCCTAGTCTGCGACTATTTTTCAGTAGCCACGACCATGATCAAGCTGTATTGTTGAGATATCGGCTGGCGGATGGGATAGGAGCGGCTTTTATTAAAACCATTTTGTTCAATCTGGAATTTTTGAGATTGGGGTTTGGCTTTATTAATTCTTTAAAAAACTCCTGTCGTCATTATGTAAAATACTTGTGCGACTTGTACTCTATTCGGTAGAGGTGGCGCAGTTATGCTGATTTATCTTAAATTTTTTGACATTACGGGGAATTATCGGTTATTGTTACAATAGTTTTTTGCAACAACTTAACACGAACGGAATATTTATGGATTTATCAAAACTTACTGTTGTAGATTTAACAGCACTGCGCAATGCTATCGCTGTCGAAATGAAAACTCGTGAAGCTGCCGCCATCGAAAAGGCGCGGACAGACATTAGCGCAATTGCAGCAAGCGTTGGCATCCCTGTTGCCATCCTTATGGGAAAAGCGAGTACAAAGGAGGCTGGTGTAAAAAACAAGGCTGCCGTTAAATACCGTGATCCTTCCAATCCGAACAATCAATGGACTGGCCGTGGACGTTCGCCAGCGTGGGTTAAGGCCCTAGAAACAGCCGGAACGCTTGATAGCGCCAAAGTGTGATTCTGCCAGTACCTGCTCTGTAATAAAATAGGCCCTGGAGTTCAATTCAGGGCTTTTTTAGGTACTGTCAACGTAACTGTTTAGCCCTGACCGTTGTAAACGCGCAATTGTAAACATTCCGATATCCGGGCATGATGCCGGTCATGGTAAAACTTGCCCCTCTTCCCGACCTCTCGACTCTCTCGCATCCCGAAAA